>JBHACT010000106.1:0-22326 GCA_041854745.1 Candidatus Limimorpha sp.
AGCAAATAATTTATTGTCAAATGATAAAACAGTCGTATCTTTGCACCTGTAAACCAAATGTTAAACAGCGGTTGTCCGGCAGATTAATGGGTTCTGTCTGTTTTGATGACCAAAAAGTGAATAAATAGAACCCACCTTAATTGAGAATTGATAGTTGAGAATTGATAGTAGAGGTCGCGGGTCAAGCCCGCGATGAGGGGGCGGGATAGCGTGCTATCGTGCTATCGGGATTACGACGGACTCCCCCGCCGCTGCGCGGCACCCCCTCTCAGAGGGGGGACGAGTTGAGGAAGTGAGGAGATGAGGAGTTGAGGATGTCAAAAGGCGGAATTTTATGGATTTTGACCGTTGGGAAAAGGAAAAGTTTTACTTTTGCGGTTGGTATAGACATAAAATAGGGCTTTACGCTCTTGTTCCTCCACAAACGAAATCTGGAAAATTTCAAAAACTTCAAGAAGGGACAGAACGATAAAGCTCGCGCCAATAGGCGCGGGCTAATCGTGCTTTCTTGAAGAGGTTTTCCAGAGCCTGTTTGTGGGATGTGCGATGAAGCTTGCGCCTTCTTTTTGTCATAACAAAGACTGCAATGGACAAAAACATATTGGTTGCTCGCCTGAAGGAACTGAAGGCGGAGCTTGCGAGGGTAGATGAGAAGCTGGCTGCATTGGATGACCTGTTGGACGACGGGTTGACCGATGAGGCAGTGAAGGCGTATGCGGATGCCTTACGGGCTATTCTTGACGAGCGTGAACCCATTATCAATGAAGCTCGGGAATTGGTGCTGCTGTCGTATCGGGAGGAATTGGACAGTGATGGGACGGTGAATTGACGCCGCCTTCATGTTCAACGAAGAGCAGGGGTTGACACCGCCTGCCTATGTTCTGTCACCCCTACGGGGTTGGGATTGGTTCTTTCGAAAAAAAACATGGTTTTGGTATTTTGTCGTAAAAATTGTGTATTTTTGCGACAAAATTGTATGTGAAATGAGTGGTCAACCTATTGAAAGCAAGATATTTGAATGTATTAAAAAATGCGGGAGGGGTAAACTGGTTTTCTCTTCGGATTTTGTGCGTTTTGGAGAGCAGAAAACGGTGAACAAAGTCTTGGAGAGGCTGGCTAAAGAAGGAACGATCCTGCGCATCAGCCGAGGCATTTACTATTATCCCAAAATCGACAAGAAACTGGGCTTGGGTGTGCTGTATCCTACGCTGGAGGCCATCGCTGAAGGCGTTGCCAAGCGTGACAAGGCGCGTATCGTGCCGACTGGCCTTTATGCGCTCAACAGGCTGGGCTTTTCCACACAGATACCCATGAACATTCAATATCTGACGGATGGATCCAATCGTAAGCTTACGCTCTACAACGGGGCAACCATCGAGTTTAAGCATACCGCACCTAAGAATCTGGCCTTCAACTCGCAGCTGGCCATGCTGCTCACTTTCGCCTTCAAGAGCTTGGGTAAGGACAACGTCACCGATGAAATCCTTGCCCATACCAAAGAGCTGCTGGCGAAAGACAAGAGCCAAGGCGTGAAACAGGATTACAAACTGATGCCCGCATGGGTGTCGTCAATCATCAAATCGCTCTATGAAGAATAACTATTTCGACTTGGCCGTTGCCGAGCAGCGGCTCATCATGGAACAAACGGCCATACGTCTGTCGTTGCCCGTGCAAGCCGTGGAAAAAGACTTGTGGGTGACGGCCATGCTACAGATCCTGTTCGGGCTGCCATGCGCCGGTAACCTGGTTTTCAAAGGCGGCACCTCGCTGAGCAAAGTGTGGGAGCTGATTAACCGTTTCTCCGAAGACATAGACTTGGCCATCGACAGGAAGCAGTTCGACCTTGAAGGCGATTTGACGAAAAAGGGCGTGAAGAAACTGCGGAAGGCCTCATCGGTCTTTGTCAGGGAGGAACTTTGCCATCAACTGCAAGAGGCGGTCAATAACACACCTCTCAAAGACCGCTGCACGATTGAGGCACAACCTGACGGTGAAGGGGAGTCGACTTATCCCGAGCCACGAATCTTGTTTGTGCGGTACCAGTCGGTTTTCGACGATAAGCTGAGCTATATCGAGCCTGTTGTCAAGATCGAGGCAGGCTCACGCTCTCTGCTTGAGCCAGCGGAGGAACGGAGAATCAGCAGCATGATTGACAACACTTTCCCTGCTGTCTCGACCATGATATCAGACACACTGGTCAGGACGGCGGTGGCCGAAAAGACTTTTTTGGAGAAGGCGTTCCTGCTCCATGAGTTGTTTTCGGTCAGTAACACGGTGGAAGTGCATCGACGCTCACGCCACATCTACGACCTTCATAAGATGATGCAAAGGGGCGTTGCAGAGCGAGCCATCAAAGACGATGCCCTGTGGGAGACCATCAGCCATCACCGTTCCACGTTGACCAGCATGCAGGGCGTTGACTACACGCCTGACGTGCGGGACCGCATCCAGCTTGTTCCGCCAGAGGAATGCCGTGAGAACTGGCGTTACGACTACGAGATCATGACAGGGGCTATGATTTACGGTGAGAAGCCGACCTTTGCGGAACTGATGGAGAGCATGGCGGAGCTGGAGCGGAGGTTTAGGGAGAGATGACTCCCCCGGCCTGTGGCCACCCCCTCTGAGAGGGGGACGGCTGGCGCACGATGCCATGCCAGGGGTTTCAACCCCTGGTTATGGTCGGGTCACCCCTACGGGGTTTCGATATGCGTGCTATCGTGCTAACGAAGAGCAGGGGTTGACACCGCCTGCCTATGTTCTGTCACCCCTACGGGGTTTTAGGGATTTTTTGCAGGGCAATGATGTTGTACTCGGAGCGATGGATACCAGCGCTTTGAGCGGCTTGTTTGACGACATCGACGAGGTAGGCATAATCAGACTGTTTGATGGTGGCCGAAATGGTGAGGCCACACACGCCGAAGGTGCCGACATTGGAGGCAACTACGGCGGGACGGATGGCGCGGTACGCGGCCATGGTGTAGGTTTCGATGTGGATGGTGGATTTCATGGTGATAGGTTTAATGTCGTGGCACCCTTCGGGGGGTGCGCGGAGTGGGTTTTGAGCTTTTCACAGGAACGACTTTGGAAACTTTCTTCTCGAAGTAGAGGTAGCCATCAGTCCAAGGGTCGGTGACTTCATCTTTTTCGTAATCGTCAGGCGAGTTGACAGAGTTGGTAAACTGGATGACTTTGAAGTAACATTTGTTGACCAAGAAATGGATGGCAGGCACAGCGAAATATGGGGCGTTGGCAGTCCAGGTCTTCACACCAGGCATAAACTCCCTTAACTCGTTCCAGAGAAAGGTGGCCACACCACGGTTTTGGAGTTCTGGCTTAGTGAACATGAGAAAGATTCTGGCGTGTTTGCCATTGTGGACCAGTGACAAGATGATGCCGCCTAAACGATTTTCGTTCTCAACGACTTCAAAGCATAGGCAGCGGCGTTTGGATAGGACATATTTGACTGTGCGCTCGTCGATGCAGTTGGAAGTGATTTCACCAAATCGGTATTCGTAAGCAACTTGGTAAGCTTCGGCCATGTCGGTTATGAAGCTATTCATTTTTTGTGGAGGGACTACTTGGATATTCATTTTGTTTGATGTTTATGAGGTGATGCGCAGGGGTTGCACCCCTGGTTAATGTCGGGACACCCTTTCAGGGTTGGGAGGTCGCGGGTCAAGTCCGCGATGAGGTCTTTTGGTAGTTGTCGATGGAGGGATGAGCCAGGAGGCTGGACTTGCAGAGTTCGAGGATGTAACGCTCAGCGGTTTTTTCGGAGATGCCGAGCGAAGCGGCGGCTTGGAGATAGGCCGCACGGTCGAAGGTATCAGGAAGGGCATTGAAAAACGCTTGGCGCTTGTCGTTGGCTGCACGTTGGCCACGAGGCTTGTAGAAGTCGCGGCGAGGCAGGGACTGAAAGACTGTGGCCGAGTGCTGCAGCAGGACTTTGACCATCGCCAGGGCGGTGGAAAAGTCGGCATCAGCACATTCAAGGATGGATTCAGATTTTTTGTCTTCTTCGCTGACAGGGAAGGGAAGGTCGCCATCGTCCATCTGACGGAGGACGGTGAGGATCATCGCGAAGCGAAAGAGGATTAGCCCAAGGCGACGAACGGAAGCAATGATGTCGTCGCCGAAAAGGCTGGCATATTCCGCTTGTGTCAATGAGAAGAAGGCATTGAACTGTTGCCGCTGCTCGACAGTGAGCTTGAAATGGATAGTGTGTTCGGACAGCATTTTGTGAAACTGGTAGAAGTCTTGGCCTATCTCTTTGAAGAGTTCGTCGGCAGTGGTCTCGTTCTCATCAAACATATCGTGCCAGACGATTTCAGTCGGCATGACATAGAAGATGAAACGGCTGAAGAGGCCGTTTTCAGCGGAGGGGATGAGATTGAAGACCTGCTGCGGCGTGCCGGACAGAATGGCCGAAAACTTGGGTTTGACAATCTCCACAAATTCCCTGTCTTTCTTTCGTAGATAGGAAATCATCTCGTGATGGAACGCTTTGCGGAAGCCATCGGAGTAGTTTCCGAGGTCGGAGTTAAAAGCATTGGCCAAGGTGTCGCCTTCTGTCTCGAACAGAAGGCCGACACCGTCGTTTTGGGACAATGTTTGATAGACCACGGTGGCCGTGCTGTTGGCTGGGATGAACAGGGTGAGAAAAGGCGGTACTTCAGGCTCTTTGGCATCGCCGTCCTTCTTGTTGAGATTGTATTGGTGCAGGTCGATTTTGTATTGCTCCATGGACTTCGAGTATCGGTTGCGCAGCTCGCGATGGATGGGAGCCACCAGATGACGGCATAGGGACAAACGTCCCTTGCCGGCAGAGGCGCGAGCGGTGACATAAAGGAAGAGATTGGAGAAGACTTCGCGGCGATCATAAACGCCGTACACATTCGGCATGCAGGCTGAAAAGACGGTGAGAGAGCCAAGAATGAGCAGATCTGCATCGACACTTGAAACGGAATCGGCGACGATGCGTTTCAGGATGTCGGGCAGCTGGTCGCGAATGGTCTGCGAGAAGGTTCCGATTTTGATGGAGTTTGAATTTTCGGAAAATGGGCTTGGCTCATCGGGAGGGGTCAAAACAACGGAAATGATGGAATTTGACTTCCTCATGTCCTCATCGTCCTCAACTTTAAGTTTTGAGGACGCGGGACGCGAGACAGGTGGACGTGAGCTCTTCGGCTCGCGCCCTACAACAATGCCGTGGGTCTTTGCGATGTGGAAGAGCGAAGCGATGGTGATTTCACGGCTTCCATCGTGGAGACAGGCGGAGTATTGGCGGTCGGTATCGGTGGGGTCATAGTAAGGATAGAAACGACTGAGGCGGTGAAAGATGGCACGGCCATTTTCACCAAGCTCAGAGACCAGGGCGAAGGCGATGGCCATCCAATCCGAGTAAGTGGACGTGATGTCGATGCCGGAGGCTTCGACAGCATCCACGACCGCGAGGATAGAAGGGTTAATCCCCACACCCATCGAGGGGGGATTGGACGACGCGCCGACGGTAGGAGAAGGTGCAGCAGGCACCTTCTCCGAGGCGGCAGCGTTCCAATCGGCGGGGTTGAAGACATCTTTCTTCATAGCAACGACGGATTGAGGAATGCATCGGGGTCATGGGGCAGGAAGCAAGCGCGGGAGAGATTGCGGCAGTGCTTGTCTACTTCAACATCATAATGGTTGAAGATGTAGTTATAAAGGCTTATGAAAAACCGCTCCTGATATTCGCCGAGGGATTCGCCGTCGTTGCCATAGCGGAAATAGGAATCGGTGAAGGAGATGACCCATTTGAGGCCATCGCCGGAAGGACTGCGGAAGAGCAGGAGGGTGTCGAAGTATTGATCTTCCTTCAGCTGTCGGAAGGTGGCTTCGACATCTTTCAGATGGTCGAAGTCGAGGCAGATATAGCCTGAATGTTGGATGATGGCTTTGTCGGCACGGATGGAGAAGATGCCAGAGAAGGTGCAATAGTCGAATTTGTCGGCTTTGAACTGACGGCGGTACTTGTCTATCTTGATGCCACGATACTCGCGTGTGCGGTCTTTTGCATAGTCGCTGATGATGTAATTGAAGACATCGATCAGGTTGACGACTTGATAAGGGTATTTGTTGGAGATAGGCCTGCGGAAGATGGAGAAGGCAGGCATGTTCTTCAGGTCGCAAGATGGCGACGGCTTGACGGCATAGTTATTGGGTGTTCCCCAGAAATACATGGCAGGGGCGTTGGAAATGTCGGTATTCATGAATTGTAGTTTTTATAATGTTCGTAGAGGAAGCGCTCGATGTCTTGGCGCAGGAAATAGGATTTGTTTTTGATGCGGCAGTAGCTCATGTTGCCCTCGATGCACCACTCTTTGAGGGCGTTTTTGGTGATGTGGAGCATGATGAGCAGGTCGGAAAGCTCTATCCAGTCGAAGAGGACCGGGATGGCATGGGTGTCGTTATTCGTCATCGTCAAGCTCTCCTCTCAACATTCGTTCACGACGGGCGTTCATGGAAGCGTCGCGGAGCGCATCTCGCTCCTGGCGCGTCATGTGGCGGTGCGAGGCAATCCATTCGTCGATTTCAGATTTCTTGAATCTGACACGACGGGTTTCCTCATCCTTATAATAAGGGATGATGCCGAGCCGCTTCCAGCGGCGCACGGTTTGATGGGAAGGATGGTCGGGATGGTAGGCGCATAGCTCCTCGATGGTCATGTAAGTGTCCTTGCCAGCCTCGTTGCCTCTGATTTCTTCGCAGATGGATTTGATCTCTGCGAGGCCGTCGAGGATACTGCCGACGGCCTTGGGGAGTTCGTCAAATGTGATTGTGTCTAACATAGTACATGTGTTTTAGGGTTAAAATCGTTGGCAAAGATGGAGGGTTGTGAGCGTTAAAACCGTGTACTACATGTGAAGGTACAATCAAAAAAGTTCGTTTTCGAGTCCTCGTTTTCTATTGCGCGACATCTGTCGTTTCCTTTGCTCATCAAGGGAGTCGCCTTTGGTGAGCACGACTTCTGCAGCAGCTCTCATGTCGTCGAAAAGCTTCAGGAAATCCCTGTTTTTTGCTTCAGAAAGCATGTTGTTGTAGTTTTTGATCTCAGTATTGAAAAAACGGCCCAGGGCGACGATGAACTTTTCCATGTTTTGGACAAAGAGGCCGTTGTCCTCTTCGATGATACGCATTTCGCAACATACCCGCATGATTTTGATAAAACTGGTGATATTGTTTTTGCCGATGCGGTATTTGCTATAAGGCTGGGCAGGGTCTTTGCTTTGAGAGATGCGCCGGATTTCGTTTTCGATGATCTTTGCCCAGTCGCCTGAAGCCTCTTGAATGGCTTCGCGAAGGGTGTCGAGGACGATGATACATTCTTCTTTTTTCCGCTCCTTGGCTTTGAGCATGATATGCTGGACGCTGATGAGCTGGCGAGGCTCGTAGAATCGCGGCAGGAAGGATTGTGAGATAGGGTAGCCGAAAGAGCTGGAGCCAGGGATGAGCGAAGCCATGGAGGTGGCAGCGATATAGATGGGATGGAAAAAGTCGGGCAGGCGTTTTTCCAATAGTCTTTTGAGGTTGGATAGGTAGCGGCGGAGCTTTGGTGCATCCTGATGGAACGACAGCAGGAAATAAGCGAAAGAGAGGCTGACGAGGGTTGAATAGGTGATGCCGTCGGTCATGGTCTCGTAGGTTTCGCTTCGGGCAGTGTTCAGGTCGGGAGCCTCGATGACTTCGAGGCAGATGTCATAGGCGTTGTTGAAAGCTTTGAGGATGTCTTCGTCAGGGAGGTCGGAGCTTTCCTTGACGGTGGCGTGTAGGATTTGGTTAGGCAGGTTCTCGGAAAGGAAATCGGCCACGGATTTCCTTCGTTGGAAATGGAAATTTGATTGTGACATGGCAGATAGAATTTAGGAGGACGCGGAGCGCCTGTGTTGCATGTCACAATAATAGAGAAAGAGAAAATGAGTGCTAAAGAAGGATAGGAGGATGGACAAGATGGATAGGGGAGGCGTGTCAACGGGGGTTTTTGGAGGGTGCGAATGTCTGGGTTACTTAAATAGTTATTTTCGGTGAAAATATCAACGAATATATGCCGAAAAGAAAATCGGTTGACACGTGGTTGACACGGCAGGCCATTTTTGGGGTATAAAAAAGACCTAACTGATTGGAAATCAATTAGGTCTATTTTGAAATTTCGTGACCCGGCTGGGGCTCGAACCCAGGGCCCCAACATTAAAAGTGTTGTGCTCTACCTGCTGAGCTACCGAGTCATCCTCGCTTTAGCGGCTGCAAAAGTACTACTTTTTTCGTTATGATAACCTTTCTACTCTAATTTTTTTTCATTCGTCGAGCAAACCTTTGCCCTGACGGATGATAACGATTTCATTATCAGTGCAATCCACAACAGTACTTTCTTCATTTTCGCCCGCACCACCATCGATGACAATGTCAACCTGCTCCTTGTAACGGTCGTGGATTTCCTCAGGGTCGGTCAGGTAGGGGTTGATTTCATCTTCCTCATCGGCCAGTGAGGTGGTCATGATGGGCGAGCCATACTCCCTGACGATGTTAGTGATGATGGGCTGGTCGGGGATACGGATACCAATGGTCTTCTTTTTGCTCTGGAAAATGCGCGGGATGTTGTTGTTGGCCTCCAAGATGAAAGTGAAAGCTCCGGGCAAGTTGCGCTTCATCATCTTGAACACATCGTTGTTGATGGGTTTGGTGAACTCACTTAACATACTGAGGTCGTGGAATATAAACGAGAAGTTGGCCTTTTCTTTCTTGATGCCTTTGATTTGGCAGATGCGTTCAAATGTGCGTGGGTTGTTGATACATCCTCCCAAACCGTACAAAGTGTCGGTGGGGAAGATGATGGTGCCTCCGTCCGCCAAGCATTCCAAAATCATCTTGATGTAACGCGGATTGGGATTCGTCGGGTAGAGTTTGAGTATCATAAATCTTGAAAATTTCTGCAAAAATAGTAAAATGTTGAATTGTTTGGTGTTGAATTGTTTGTTTATTTGGCTAACAGCTATTAGCCATCAGCATTGATAATGCTAAGCTGATGGCTGACTGCTGACCGCTGAAAACCAATTTGAAAGTTTTTTTTGTCGCAATAAGTTTTTTTTCTATTTTTGCAGTCCATCTACGGGACGGTTTCCGCAGATGTTTTTTTGTTTTATTGCTTAAATTACAAATCATTATGGGCGGCTTTTTTGGTACAGTATTAAATCAACCTTGTGTGCGAGACTTGTTCTATGGTGTTGATTACCACTCACATCTTGGTACAAAACGCGCGGGTATGGTGACCTACGACGGTGAGCGGTTCTACCGTTCTATCCACGACATTGAAAACACCTATTTCCGCACCAAATTCAGTGATGAGTTGAGTAAATTTATTGGCAATAACGGTATTGGTGTCATCAGCGACACCGATGCACAACCTATCATCGTCAACTCTCACCTTGGCAGGTTTGCCATCGTTACTGTGGCCAAAATCAACAACTTGGATGAACTTGTTGACCAATGTCTTGCCAACAAGCAGCATTTTGCCGAACTGAGCATGGGAAGCACCAATCCTACTGAGTTGGTTGCTCTGCTCATCACCCAAGGCGAGGACTTCGTTGACGGCGTCAAGAATGTATATAATAAGGTGAAAGGCTCCTGCTCAATGCTTATTCTCACTGAGAATGGTGTGATTGCTGCCCGCGACCTTCATGGCCGCACGCCCATTGTCGTCGGAAAAGGTGAAGAAGGCTATGTGCTGGCCTCTGAAAGTCACAGTTATATCAACCTCGACTATACGACTTGCTATAATGTGGGGCCCGGCGAAATCGTCAAGGTGACGCTTGATGGCGTGCAGCAGTTGCTGGCACCCAACCTCAAGAAGCAGGTGTGTTCTTTCCTGTGGATTTACTATGGTTATCCCGCCGCCGACTATGAAGGTGTCAATGTGGAGGAGGCGCGTTACAACGAGGGCCGCGAGATGGGCAAGCATGACTATGTCGACATCGACTATGTGTCGGCCATCCCCGACTCGGGCATTGGCATGGCCTTGGGCTATTCCAACATCCGCAAGGTGCCTTACATGCGCGGCGTGGTGAAGTATACGCCCACTTGGTCGCGGAGTTTCATGCCTGTCAACCAGAGTCAGCGTGAGCATGTGGCTAAGATGAAACTAATACCCAACCGCCAGATGTTGGAAGGCAAGAAGGTGACTTTTTGTGACGACTCTATCGTGCGAGGCACCCAGCTGCGCGACAATGTGAAGATGCTCTACGGCTATGGCGCCAAGGAGGTGCATGTCCGCATCAGCTGCCCGCCATTGCTGTTCGGCTGCCCCTTCCTCAATTACTCCGCTTCAAAAAATGAATTGGAGCTGATCACGCGTCGCAGTATCATGGAAATGGAAGGCGACGACAACCGGAATATCGAGAAATATTGCGACCCAACAAGTCAGGAGTATTCCCGTCTTGTGGAGATGCTCCGCAAGCATGTCGGTGTGGATTCGCTGAAATTCAATACTTTGGAAAGCGTGGTGAAAGCCATTGGTCTTCCCAAGTGCGAGCTTTGCACGCATTGCTTCGACGGTTCGAGCTACGGCCACGAGTAATTTTTTCGATTTTTGCTTGCCAATTCAAGAAAAGTCTGTACTTTTGCAGCGGGTAAGTCTTATACGACCAGCTCCCTCTGAAATCCCCCAGGACAGGAATGTAGCAAGGGTAAGAGGTTGTAGCGGTGCGATATGAGTAGCTTACCCTTCTTTGTTTTATGATGTAAAGGGAAGTTGAGTTTGTTGAAACTCACGCTTCAAAAACACTCTGATTATGAACGACTTCAAATACCTCGTTGACGAGTTCGCCGACATCAAAATCATGCGCTACCGCATTCCCGAATGGGAAAACTTGACCCTCCAACAAAAGGAATACCTTTATTATTTAGGCGAGGCCGCCAAATGCGGGCGCGACATCATCTTCGACCAGAATTTCAAACACAACCTTCGCATTCGCAAGACTTTAGAAACCATTCTCAATACCTATAAAGGCGATAGGGAATGTGATGATTTCCAGAAGTTTGTGGTCTATGCCAAACGGGTCTTCTTCAGCAACGGCATTCATCACCATTATGCTGAGGACAAGTTCTTTCCCGAAATATCTGAATCCTGTTTTTCAGCACTGGTGAAAGGAAGCGATGTGTCTCGACTGCCGCTTTATGAAGGCGAAAGCGTGGCCGATTTCCTTGATTTCCTCATCCCTGTCATCTTTAGCCACGATTTGTATCTGGTGCGCCGCAGCAGCGAAGACGACATCATCCGCAACTCCGCCGTCAACTTTTACGAAGGTGACCTGACCAAGGCCGAGGTGGAGGCTTTTTACGCCGCGCAACACGAGGAAGGCAACGACAAGCCGATTTCTTACGGCCTCAATTCCCGACTGGTGAAGGAAAACGGAAACATTTATGAAAAGGTGTACAAAGCCGATGGACTATACGGCGAGGCCATCAAGGCCATCGTCAGCTGGCTGGAAAAAGCCAATGCCGTTGCCGAAAACGATGCGCAACGCCATTATACTCAAAAACTTATTGAATACTACGAAACGGGTGACCTGAAGACTTGGGATGCCTACAACATCGCTTGGGTGCAGGACAACGCCTCACACATCGACTTCGTGAACGGCTTCATTGAGGACTACGGCGACCCTATGGGTATGAAGGCCACTTGGGAGTCGGTGGTGAACTTCAAGGATTTGGAAGCCACCAAACGCTCCAATACCATCAGCGAAAATGCACAGTGGTTTGAGGATCATTCGCCTGTTGCCCAGAGCTTTAAGAAGGAGGAATGCAAGGGTGTTTCGGCTAAGAGTATTATCGTTACCACCTTGGGCGGCGACTGTTTTCCAGCGCCTCCCATCGGGATTAACTTGCCCAATGCCGACTGGATTCGTAAGGATTTTGGTTCCAAGTCGGTGACTATCACCAACTTGATGGAAGCCTACGACAAGGCTGCCGACGAGACCCCCAAAAGTGCTTTGAAGGAGTTCGCTTTTTCGGAAGAAGAAGTGGAACTTTGCAAAAAATATGGCCCCGATGCCTCGGTTGTGCATACCAACTTGCACGAATGTCTCGGTCACGGCTCGGGCAGGCTGCTTCCCACCACACCTCCCGGTGCCTTGAAAGAGTTTGGTCCTACCCTTGAGGAGGCCCGCGCCGACCTTTTCGGCCTCTACTACATTGCCGACCCGAAAATGCTGGAATTGGGAATCATGCCTGATTCTGAGGCGTATAAGGCCGAATATTGCGGCTTCATCCGCAACGGCTTGATGACGCAGTTGGCCCGTGTCGAATTAGGCAAGGACATTACTGAGTCGCACATGCAGAACCGCAAATTGATTGCCGAATGGTGCTTGGAACATGGTGGCAATACCATCGAACGAAAGCAACGCAATGGCAAGACTTATTTCGTCATTAACGACTTCGAAGCCTTGCGAGGTTTGTTCGGTCAGTTGCTGGCCGAAGTGCAGCGTATCAAGAGCGAAGGCGACTATGCGGCAGGCAAAGCTTTGGTGGAGCGCTATGCCGTGAAGGTTGACCCAACATTGCACGAAGAGGTGAAGGAACGCTATAAC
The DNA here is from genome assembly GCA_041854745.1 of Candidatus Limimorpha sp. GTDB lineage: Bacteria > Bacteroidota > Bacteroidia > Bacteroidales > F082 > Limimorpha. Next base: position 12,615 of record JBHACT010000106.1, read on the forward strand.
GCATTAGGTTTGAAGCCATACGGTGGCTTTATCAACCCTGAAATTGTGCCGGCTTATGATACTGAGGTTGCCGGGTGCAGCCGATGTGCCGAAGGGCCGACCATCGTAGATTATCGTATTGAATATCCTTCGGATTTCCTCGCCCAGCAGCTGCTGTATGGAAAGAAATACGGTTTTTTGCTGCTCTAAAGGGAAATGTTATGGGATAAAAACTATTTTTGCTGGAAATATCAAAATATGAAGAAGGTACATTTTATTGCCATAGGTGGAAGTGCCATGCACAACCTCGCCATTGCCTTGCACCGCAAGGGTTATGAAGTTACGGGTTCTGACGATGAGATTTTCGAACCGAGCAAGTCACGCTTGGCCAAAGAAGGTATCTTGCCGCCGCAATGGGGGTGGTATCCTGAAAAGCTGGACAAGTCGTATGACGCTGTTATCCTTGGCATGCATGCCCGTATTGACAATCCGGAACTGCTTCGTTCCCAAGAATTAGGCTTGAAGGTTTATTCTTATCCTGAATTTCTTTATGAGCAGAGCAAGGACAAGACCCGTATTGTCATTGGTGGTAGCCACGGCAAGACGACCATCACTTCCATGATTCTTCATGTGCTTAAGCAAGTCGGTATTGAGACCGATTTCATGGTAGGGGCACAACTGGAAGGCTTTGATGTGATGGTACGCCTTAGCGAGACAGCGACTTATATGATTATGGAGGGCGACGAATACCTTACTTCGCCCATTGACCGCGTGCCAAAATTCCACCACTATCATCCTCATATTGCGGTGATTAGTGGCATAGGTTGGGACCATGTCAATGTTTTTCCGACTTTCGACAACTATCTGGAGCAGTTCCGTATTTTCGTCCGCACCATCGAGTCGGGCGGCTGCCTGATTTACGACCAGACTGATGTGGAAGCAGAAAAGATTGCCCAAGGCGCGGCCTGCCCGACCTTCGGTTATGGCGTACATCCTTTTGAGAGCAAAGATGTCAAAACGGTTTTGCTTTTGCCCGATGGTAGTAGGAAGGAAGTGGGTGTTTTCGGTGGCCACAATATGAAAAATATCAACGCGGCACGCTTGGTTTGCAAGCAGTTGGGAGTGACGGATGAGCAATTCTATGAGGCCATCGCAACTTTTAAGGGCGCAGCACGGCGCTTGGAACTTCTATTCGACAATGGCAACAACTTCATCTTCCGCGACTTCGCACATGCGCCGTCTAAGGTCAACGCCAGTGTGAAGGCTTTGCGCGAGCAGTTCCCTGAGAAACAGCTGATAGCGGTCTTCGAGTTGCACACCTACAGCAGTCTCAGCGAAGTTTTCATCGACCATTATCGTGATGCTTTGAATTTGGCCGACCGTGCCATTGTCTTCTACGACCCTCATGCCGTGGCCGTTAAGAAACTGGAGCTAATGCCCGACAAGCGTATCATTCAAGGCTTTGGGCGTGCTGATTTGAAAGTCGTGCACAACAAGGCGGAACTGATTGCCCTGTTGGAGCAAGGCCAGCGCAAAAATGTCGTTGGCGCGTTTATGAGCAGCGGGGATTTCAACGGCATGACGACCGATGATTTGCGAGTTTTATACGGATGAAACAAAGCTACTCCGTTTTCTTAGCGTATGAGAAAAGAGGTCGGTGGTTCAGGGCGATTGTTAAAACTGGAAAGTCTTTTTGTCGGTCGGGACATTATACTTGACATTCGAGATGGTATAAGTGTCTTTGTTGCCGCTGTAGTCGAACAAGACGATTTCCTTGAGTAGTAGGCTGTCAATGTGGTATTTGAAGACGACTTGCTTATAACCGAGGCCCAGCACTGTCTTTTTGTTGCACACACCGGTAATGATATGGTATCCGTTTTCGGTTTTCGTCGTTAGGCTGTAATCGTTTTCGTCAGCCAACTCTTGAGTGCGACCTTGGAATCCGTAAAGGAAAATGTTGCTCAACGACTGCATCTTGCCGCCGGCTTTAAGTTTGAAGGTGCCACGGAAGAGGCCAATGTCCATCTTGACCTTTTTCTCGTTGACAATCATGTAATTGCCAGTAGTGAATTGTGCAGCAAATTCATTGGGCGACACGAAATATAGCTTGCCGTTTTGCGTGCTGGTTTTTTTAGGCTTAATTAAGGTGTTCGACAGATCGGACTCAATCGACTTGATTTTGCTGTTGACGGCTTTGATTTGGTTAAGCAAAGCAATATCCTGCGCTTGCATTTGCAGGGTGAATAGAATGGCAGCGAGGAGGATAAGGATTTTTTTCATGGGTTGAAATCATTCGAAAAGTGGTGCTGCTATAATCCTGCACCACTTTTCGGTTGAAACAAATTATTTGTCCATGCTCATCAAAAACTCTTCGTTGTTGACGGTCTTGGCCACGCGGTCTTTCAGGAACTCCATAGCTTCGACGGGGGTCATGTCGGAGAAGTGTTTGCGCAGAGCCCACACGCGTGCTAAGGTGCGCTCGTCGACCAAGAGGTCGTCGCGACGCGTGCCCGAAGCCACAATGTCGATGGACGGGAAAATGCGCTTGTTCGACAGTCGGCGGTCGAGTTGCAGCTCCATGTTGCCGGTGCCCTTGAACTCTTCGAAGATGACCTCATCCATCTTAGAGCCAGTGTCGATGAGGGCGGTGGCTAAAATGGTCAGCGAGCCGCCGTTTTCAATTTTACGGGCAGCTCCGAAGAAACGCTTGGGTTTTTGCAGTGCGTTGGCTTCCACGCCGCCGGTGAGCACCTTGCCAGATGCAGGCGAAACGGTGTTGTAGGCGCGTGCCAAGCGCGTGATAGAGTCGAGCAGGATGACCACATCGTGACCGCATTCGGTCAGGCGTTTGGCCTTTTCCAGCACGATGTTGGCAATCTGTACATGCTTGGAGGCGGGTTCGTCGAAGGTGGAGGCAATGACCTCGGCCTTCACGCTGCGTTGCATATCGGTAACTTCCTCGGGACGCTCGTCGATGAGCAGGATGATAAGGTAGACCTCGGGGTGGTTGGCAGCGATGGCGTTGGCCACCTCTTTCAATAAGACGGTCTTACCTGTCTTGGGCTGAGCCACAATCAAGCCGCGCTGTCCCTTGCCGATGGGGGCGAAGAGGTCCATGATACGGGTCGAGATGGTGCAACCTTGGTGTCCCGTGATTTTGAACTTCTCGTTCGGGAACAACGGCGTGAGGTAATCGAAGGGGATACGGTCGCGCACCTCCTCGGGCTTGCGGCCGTTGATGAGGTCGGTTTTGATGAGCGGGAAATATTTCTCGCCCGTCTTGGGTGGACGGATGATACCAGAGATGGTGTCGCCGGTCTTCAGGCCCAACAGTTTGATTTGCGACTGCGACACATAGATGTCATCAGGCGAATGCAGATAGTTGTAATCTGACGAACGCAAGTAACCGAAGCCCTCAGGCATGATCTCAAGCACACCCTCGGCATGTACCGAGCTGTCGAATTGGTTCAGCAGGTCGTCGCGGTGCATTCGTTGCTCTTGATGTTCTTTCTCCTGTCGATCCTGTTTGGGCTGGGTTGCCATATCTTCTTGTGCGGTATTCTTTTCGGTGGCCATAGGCTTTTCGTCCTTTGAGGCAGACCCGTTTTGTGCTTCCTGTGCCTGATCGCCATCTACATTGTCGTGCGTGCGGTTCTTTTTCTGCTTGGGGCCACGAGTAGGCTTCGGTTCGGCAACCGTTGTATTGGCGGTGTTGTTAGGCGCGGCAGCGTGCTCTTCTTCGGCCAACACTTCTTTTTGTGGCTCAGCAGGTTGGGTAAACTGAACGGCATTGTTTCTTTGCCACTCGCTGACATTGGCCTCGGCCTCTTTGCTGATACGAGGGCGTTTGCCCCGTTTGGCTTGAGGGGCAGCGTTTGCTTCGTCGGTTTTCTTTGCGGGCTCTTTTTTCGCTTCAACCGACTCGGACTTTTCAGCGTCGTGAATTTCTTTTGTCTCTGGCTTTTCGGCTTTCGTGGCCTTTTGTTTTTGTTTTTTTGTTGTTGCTGCCGCTTTCTTGATGTCGGGGTGGTCTACCTGATGGTCGATGATGTCGTAGATGAGCTGGGTGCGGTCACGGTTTTCATCGTCAATACCCATCTCGGTAGCAATGATTTTGAGGTCGTCCAACGACTTCTCATTGAGTTCAAAAATGTTGTACATAAATAATTGGTGTGATAATTCCGGATGGAATATAAATAGTGATACAATAATTTCGGTTGGAACATTTTGGCGCAGTCAATCTTCGATTGCGCTCATAAAAAGTGTGGCAAAAGTAGGAATTTTTTTCGGAATGGCAATTTTTTGTTGAAAAAAAATCTCTTTTTCGAGGGATTTCATCACTTTTTCGAGTTGAATTGCGATTTTTTGGATTACATTTGTTCTTAAAATCGTATTTTTGCACCGCATTTAAAAAATGAATTATTATGTCACAAAGATTGCAATCCATTTTCTTTTTCCTTTCCGCACTGCTGTTTGCACTGCTGTTTTTCCTTCCGTTGGCCTATTATTATGGGGAGTTGAACATCTTGCGTTTCAATGTCTTCGGTGTCGAATCCTTACTTCCCGACGGTACAGTGCCGTTTAAGACGGCGTTCAGTTTGCCGGTGCTTATCCTGACCATCACGGTAGTGCTGTTGAGCGGCTATTTGGCTATGGGGCTTTTCCGTGCTGTGAAGTTGGCTCAGTTTATCAAACTTCACAAACTTGCCCGAGTCAATATCGTGGTCATCGTGGCTTGGATTGCCTTGGTGTTTGCCTATTATATCCGTGTGATTGGAAATCCAATCGGAGCTAAACCAACCTTCGAGGTAGGTGCGTATTTGCCTTTGGCTGCACTGCTGTTGTCGATGGCCGCCGCCTCTGGATTGAAAAAGGATATTAAAAAGGTGCGTTCCACCGACCGTATCCGTTAGTGGGAAAAGAATAGACAAAACGAAAGCCGACTCCATTGCGGGGTCGGCTTTTCTGCTTTCAGATGACCTTGTTCCGATTGAGTTGGAAAATCTCCATATCCTTGAAGGTCTTACCGTCTATGGTCATTCGGATAAAGGTAATTTGCTTGTGGAAGCCTGATTTGCCTGCGGCACCCGGATTGATGTGAAGCAGGTTCAGCTTTTTGTCGTAGATTACCTTTAATATATGCGAGTGCCCGCAAATGTACAAGTCGGGCTTTTTTTCTTCCAAAATGGTTTTCACTTCGGGCATGTAATGGCCGGGATAGCCGCCGATGTGGGTCATGTAGACATCAATCTCCTCGATGTGGAAAAACAGATCTTCGGGATATTGTAGGCGCACGGTGTGTCCGTCGATATTGCCGTGCACTGCCCGCAACGGCTTGAAGCGGGCCAATGCCTCGGCTGTCTCGATGTTGCCGATGTCGCCCGCATGCCACAGCTCGTCCACATCCTTGAAGAAGTTGGAGAGCTGTGGGATGAGGGTGCCATGCGTGTCAGACAAGATACCTATGCGTTTCATCTGTTTTAAAGGGGTCAATGAATTAATCTCCCCCTTTTGTAGGGAACCTTTGGGATTAAAAAACTTACTTCAAATTAATCATAAACCCAATGGCCAGCACTTCCTTGAACTGCACTTTCGAGCCTTCAATTTTCACGCCTTCGGCATCGTAGAAAGGAATGTCGTAGTCGTAAATGAGATGTGTGGCGAGGTTGCAGTTGAGCCAGTCGTTGACTTTCAACACGAGCATGTTCTGCCAGTCAACATCCACGCGCTCGGGGTGGTTGAGGTAGTTGGAGAAAAGCTCGAGTTTCGAGTTGAAGTCAATGTTCTTGGCCAATGGATATTGGAACTTGGCCACGGCACGAGCACCAAATTCGTAGCGTGTCTTTGGGCTCTTGGCGTGTTGGGTGGTGTCGTTCGCGTCTAATGAATTGACGCCGAATGCTCCGATGGATGCCAGATAATCGTCGTTGACGATGGTCAGGCGACCCGTGACGGGGGAGAAGTAGAGCGAGAAATGTGCGTTGGGTACCCATTCCATACCAACACCCAAACTGATATAGGCAGGGGCCAGGAATTTGGAGATGTACTGGGTGGAATCTTTTGTGTAGTCGAAGCCGTTGGCAAACTGTGAACGGAAGGCCAACTCGGCGCTGTAGTTGAGATGTTGGGTGGCTTTGATCCCGGCCATCGAGGTAAACTCAATCTTGTCGTCGGTCTTGATGGCCTTGCGATGGAAGTCGTAAATGCTGTAACCCAAAGCCGTGTTCAATGTGTTGTTCCATTTGAAGTTGCCTTTCTTGTAACGAATTCCATAGTTCAATACGCCTTGTCCGTTGATAGTGTTTTGTCCGCCGGCGGCCCAATTGGTGTAGGAACTTTGGCCAAAGTTGAGGCCGATGTTGCCTTTGCGGATCCAGCCATCGGGCAGGGTGTCTTGTGCGAATGAAACGATGGCAAATGCTAATGCCAATGTGGTGAATAATACTTTTTTCATGTTGAAAATGTTTGATTTGTTGTTGTTTGATTATTTGATTTTTATTGATAAATATTTATTCTATCTGTGGCTGCCACAGCACTTCAACAGGTTCAGTAACTATGTAATAGTCCTACAACTGTCGACTAGTAGTTGTTCCCGTCTTGAAAATTATGGTTGCCTATGCTGAATGTGATGTCTTGCATGTTGGCACTGCGCACATATTGACCTTTCTTTTCGGCGGGAATCCAGATGGTGTTCTGAAGGAGCCTGACGGCCTCGTTGTCGCAACCGCCACCCACCGAGTTGACCACGATGATGTTTGACACGCTGCCATCGGTTTCCACCACGAAGCTTAGACGCACCGTACCTTGTATTCCGCGTTCTTTGGCTTCGGCAGGAAACTCCATGTTGGCGGCGATGTATTTGCCCAGATTGCCTCCATCGGCAAAATAAGGTTGGGCCACTTCTTCAAGTTGTCGGTATTCATATACCATATAGGAAGTGTCGGCTTCTATGGTGAGGGGAGCCACGAGGCGTTCATAGCGCCGCCAATAGCGCTTGTAACTCCTCACGTTGAAATCGACTTCGTATTCCAAATCATAGTCGATGGGGATGCCAATATTTAAGGCTGGCTTCCATAAGATGGTCTTCACCAAATGCAGGGCAACAGGTGAGGCCGCCTCGCTGAAAGTTGATTTGATGGTGTATTGGCTGGCCACACCTTGTGAGTCAATGTGCAGACCAACAACAACCTTCCCGCTGTTGCCCTGCTCAAGGTCGGCCTCCGGATAAACGAGGGCGCGGGAAATGTAGTTTGCAGTCATGGAATAGCCCGCAAGGGGTTCTGGCGCAGTTATTTGGGCTTTCATAGGCAAGCTTGATAATAGGATGAATATCGCAAAAACGAGTCTTGTTTTCATGGCGTTATGGTTTTGAGGATGCAAAAGTAAGCAATTTGTTGGATTAACTCTGTTAAATCTTCGATTTGTTACTTGTTTTTGAGTCGGCCTTACGATAACTTCGGCTGTGCATGGCAACCGAAAGCTCAAGCAACTCGGGAGGACAAAAGGTTGTCGGGCTTGTTGAAGCACCGTATTAAAAAATCTCATATTTTTGCAAAAAATTTTGAACCTATGGAAGACAACTACAAGAACAATATGGTGTTCGGCATACATCCCGTGCTCGAACTTATTCGCTCACAGAAAGAGATTGAAAAGGTTTACATCCAAGGTGGCACGCGCTCGCCTGAGATTTCAGAGATAACGAATTTTTGCCGTGCAAACGGTATTCCCGTGCAATATGTGCCCATTGAGAAGATGAACCGCCTGACACGAAAGAACCATCAGGGCGTGGTGGCTTTCATCTGTCCGATAGAATACCAGCCAATAGAAAAGGTGGTGCAGATGGTCTTCGAGGATGGCCGCGACCCTTTCATCCTCATGCTCGACCGCGTGACTGATGTGCGCAACTTTGGCGCCATTGCCCGAACCGCATACGCAGCAGGCGTAGATGCCATCGTTGTACCCAACCATGGCTCGGCCCTCATCAACGGCGATGCCATGAAGACCTCGGCAGGGGCTTTGTCGTTGATTAATGTGTGTCGCGTGGAGAATATGAAGGATGCTCTCGATTTCCTGAAAGCCAGTGGCTTGCGCGTAGTGGGCTTCACCGAAAAAGCACATGAGAGCCTATGGAAGTCAGACCTCACAGGCCCTCTTTGCGTGATGATGGGTTCCGAAGAGGACGGTATCAGTCCCGCATACCTCAAGCGCCTCGACCAGCACCTGATGATTCCCATGCCCGGCGACATTGAATCGCTGAATGTCTCCGTCGCCACGGGGGTTGTTTGTTTTGAGGTGGTGAGGCAGAGAATATGATACATTGTAGAGATGCGCCACGGCACGTCTTTACGAGAAGAAATGTAATTATTTCAGTTATTTGTCAAACATTTCAAAGAAATAACTAATTTTGCAAACTGTCAAACAAATCGTTAGTTGAACTAAAACAATCGAACAAAAGAAATAGAATAAACACAAAAGGCATATTATAAATAGATAGCACTTGTTGCTGTCCTTGAACCTCAAAATTTCCACTAATCCCCGTTTTGGCGGGGCAACATCTCAAGGACAAGTCGCAAATGCCGTACTTGGTACGGCGTGGAATACTTGTTAGAGATGTAGGGCGTGGAAACCCTGAGGTTCAAGCAAGGAATTGATTCCACGCTGTTTTTTTGTGCCTTTATCAAAAACTCAACAAAAATGGAAATGAATCGAGAAAATGACAAATTAGTTGCAACGGAAGATGTTTCTCTTGACCAAAGAAACACAAGTGATGTTGAACTTGGCAAAACTGAAAACAATTCAGAAAAAATAGAAAATGGGAAGTTTATCAAAGGAATTCTTCTGTTTTGTGTTCTTTTGATTGTGGCTGCTATTACTGTTAGACTGGTTTTGGTAGAAAAAATAAATGAGGACAAAAATGAACTGCAATTAGAGGAAAATTGTTTAGATGGAGTCGCTGTCCCTTTTGATATACAAACAGAAACACTGCAAAACGGTAGGTCTTATGTCGTGTTGAAAGCCGTTGATTATGCATCGGATGGCGACAGTTTTAAGTATTTGAGAACGGGAAGTAATATGCAGAATATGAGGAATGCATTAAAAAACAAGTTAGGATTGGTAGAAAACTCGGAGAAACTCGTTGCTCTTGCTTTTGATGAAAATAAGGGCATTGCTTATAGATTGTTTGCACCGGATTTCGTGGACTCTATTACATTTTATTACGAACAAGAAGAGGTGGAATTGATTTACCGAAAAGTATTAGAAGAGGATGGATGTATCTATTCAAATCTGTTGCAAGAAAATAATGGATACGGCAGATTTAATGTTGGCAATTATTCGATTCCAATTCCTGAAACTATGTATTTGAGCAATGATACAAGCTTTGGAATCCAGTACAATTTCAAGCAGAAAGACCCTTCCAAGTATGCGAGGATACAAGTCAAGACCGATTATGATGATTATGTTGAAATCGTTGAAATGCTGAGAAAAGGAGAACGTTTCCAATATGAAGAAGAGGTGTTTATAAGGGAGTATCTGATGGAAGAACTTGCAACAACAGGGATGAATCCGAAAAACTTTAAAGGACCTCATTATGGGGAGTTCTATAAATTAAACCATTAGAATTTAATTAGTTATATCAATAATTCTTCGTATTTTTGCAGTATTAACAGAAAAGCGTATCACGTATGAAATACCGTAAGGATCAAGATGTTGGACTATTTGACAAGGAGAACAC
>JBHACT010000107.1:0-30184 GCA_041854745.1 Candidatus Limimorpha sp.
TGGCGCGGGGGCGCACCTCTTCCCATCCCGAACAGAGAAGTTAAGCCCCGCCGCGACGATGATACTGCGGGAGACCGTGGGAAAGTAGTTCGCCGCCCACCCACAACGGAAACCCCGACGGCCACAATGCGCCGCCGGGGTCTACTGGTTTTAGGGGGAGGGCAATACTATAATTTTCGCTTCCTTTTCATGTTTTTCCTATCTTTTTCCTATCTTTGCCTGTTTTTACTAAGCAAAATCAAATTTCTATGATTGACATCAAATTTTTAGTCAAGAACCCCGATATCGTCAGGGAAAACATCATAAAGAAATTCCAAGACAACAAGTTGCCTCTCGTCGACGAGGCCATCAACTTGTACACACAATATTGTGACTGTCAGCAGCGTGCCGACGACCTCCGCTCACAGCGCAACTCCATCTCCAAGGAGATCGGTATCCTCTTCAAAAACGGCGAGAAGGACAAGGCTAACGAGATGAAGAAACTCGTGGAGGCTAATGCCCAGGAGCTCGAGTCGCTTAGCAAGCAACAGTCTTCGCTTCAGGATCAGCTGACCAAGGTGATGTATGCCATCCCGAATATCATTGCACCCGAAGTGCCTGTCGGTAAGGACGACACCTTCAATGTGGAGAGGGAACGCTTTGGGGAACCTGTGATACCTGACTTTGAGGTGTCTTACCATGCCGATATTATGACAGCCTTCAACGGCTTGGATTTGGATGCGGCTCACCGTGTGGCTGGTAATGGCTTCTATTACCTTATGGGCGATATGGCACGACTGCATTCCGCTGTCATCAGCTATGCCCGCGACTTCATGATCGATCGTGGCTTCACCTACTGCCTCCCGCCTTTCATGGTACGCAGCGAGATTGTCTCTGGCGTGATGAGTTTCGCCGAGATGGACGCGATGATGTACAAGATTGAAGGAGAGGACCTCTACCTTATCGGCACCAGCGAACACTCTATGATTGGTAAGTTTATCGACCAGATTGTTCCCGAAGAGTCCCTGCCGCTGACATTGACGAGCTATTCGCCTTGCTTCCGTAAGGAGAAGGGCGCACACGGTATTGAGGAGCGTGGCGTTTATCGCATCCATCAGTTTGAGAAACAGGAGATGGTGGTGCTCTGCAAGCAGGAAGACGCCGATTATTGGTATGAACAGATGTGGAAGATTACGGTGGATATGTTCCGCTCGATGGACATCCCTGTGCGCACTTTGGAATGTTGTTCAGGTGACTTGGCCGACCTAAAGGTGAAATCGTTGGATGTGGAGGCTTGGTCACCACGCCAAAAGAAGTATTTTGAGGTGGGTAGCTGCTCCTATCTTGGCGATGCTCAGGCGCGTAGACTGAAAATCAGAATCAAGGGAAAGACTGGCAACTACTTTGCTCACACCTTGAATAATACGGTGGTCGCCCCGCCTCGTATGTTGATTGCCTTCCTAGAGAACAACCTTCGCGCTGATGGTTCAGTGGCCATTCCCAAGGCCCTGCAACCCTATATGGGCGGAAAAACTGAAATTAGATGACCATTGACCATGACTACTTCCACTAAAGGCTGAAAAATTCAGCTTTTTCGTAAAAATGGTCATATTCATTGTCAAAGGTCATAGAAAAACGAAATACTATGGACATATCAATCGTCATACCCCTGCTGAACGAAGCTGAGTCGTTGCCCGAACTCAATGCATGGATTCGTCGCGTGATGGACGAACATGGTTTCTCCTATGAAATCGTCTTTGTCGACGATGGCTCCACCGATGACTCTTGGGCCGTCATCCAAGGCCTTGCGCAGTCTAATCCCAATGTGAGAGCTTTGCGTTTTAGGAGAAATTATGGCAAGTCGCCTGCCTTGAACGAAGGTTTTAAGGTGGTTGAGGGTGATGTGGTCATCACCATGGATGCCGACCTACAGGATAGCCCTGATGAGATTCCTGAGCTTTACAAGATGGTCAAGGAAGATGGCTATGACATCGTATCGGGCTGGAAGAAAGTGCGTTACGATTCCAAGATTGCCAAAAACATCCCATCTAAGTTCTTCAACTGGACCACGCGCGTGATGTCGGGTATCAAATTGCACGACTTCAACTGTGGCTTGAAAGCTTACCGAAACGAGGTGGTGAAGAGCATACAGATTTATGGCGAGATGCACCGTTACATGCCTGTCATCGCCAAGATGAACGGGTTCAGCCATATTGGAGAGAAGGTGGTGCAGCATCAGAAGCGGAAATACGGTAGCAGCAAGTTTGGCATGAGTCGCTTTGTTCGCGGCTATCTCGACCTGCTGACCATCAATTTCATCTCCAAGTTCAGCAACCGCCCGATGCATTTTTTCGGACTGCTGGGCTCCATCACCTTCCTAATCGGTTTCGTCATCGCCGTATATCTGGCGTGCACGCGCTTGTTCTTCCATGTCTATGGAATGACGCGCAGGCCGTTGTTCTATTTCGCCTTGTTGGCCATCATCATCGGCGTTCAACTGTTTTCGACAGGTTTTCTGGCCGAGATGATTACCTCGACGCAGCGCGAAAAGCGGGTTTATTCCATTTCGGAGCGGATTAATGCTTAACAATATTAAGCCTGTCTTCTATAGAATTTCTATCAGAATGACATAGAAGGTAGGCTTTTTTGCAGTTTCTGCAATCAATACAAATCGTCTATACTGCCCTCGAAGTTCTCGTCAAAGCTGTCGCCGAATTCATCGGCAAACTCGTCTTCGTCGAACTCATCTTCAAACTCGTCAAACGGCGAATCATCGGCAAAGTCGTTGTTTTCCCAGTCGAAGTCGCGTTCCAACTTTGATTCCACAAAGTCGTCTTCTTCTTCGTGCCCGCTGATGAAGCTGTCGATTTCGTCGTCGCTCATCTTGTCGAAATTGACATCCAATAGGGCGGAGTCGTTGATGGAACGGTTCATCGATTTCAACTCTCGCATCACTGAAGGGGAAACATAGAACTCATCGATGTTCTCTGCACAGTATTTCAAGTATTTAGGGTCTTTTTCATACACTTCAGCGATGGTCATGCCTTCGTATTTTCCGAAGGTAAAAACTGAATCAATGTCATAAAACTTCATATTATTTCCTTTCTTTTGTTGTTCTTGTTGTCAAATTCTTTTTCGCCGCAAATATCATACATTTTTCTGTTCGTGGCGATAAAATTTTCACTTTTTAAAGGCAAAAAATACGGCCAGAATAATTAAGATGAAGGAAACGATGTGGTTCCATCGGAAAGTTTCCGTTTTAAACACCGTGATGACGATGACGGTGAACACGGTCAGCGAGACAGCTTCTTGTATGACTTTCAATTGGATAAGGTTGAAAGGGCCTCCGTTTTGCATGGCACCGATACGGTTGGCGGGAATCATGAATGAATACTCAAACAAGGCAACGCCCCACGACATAAGGATGACCAGAAACAGCGGCCAGTCTTTCGACGAGGGGACGATTTCGAGCAACTTGAGCTGCCCATACCAAGCAAATGTCATGAAGACATTGGAGACGATGAGCAACAGGATGGTATAGATACCTTTCATAGTTGAAGTAAGTATTGGGGCGCAAAAGTAGTGCTTTTTAGTTCATGATGAAGTGTTTTCTTTGTGTATTTGACATCGAAATCGGTTGTATCAGCGTAATAATTTCTAATTTTGCATCTTCAAAACCGAATCCTTATGAATTCCACGATTATCCTCATTATTTTTGCGCTTTATACCTGCCTTTTGTTTGTGATTTCGCATTTCACTGCGCGAAAATCCGACAATACGGCGTTTTTCCGTGGCAATAAGAACTCGCCTTGGTTCGTGGTGGCTTACGGTATGATTGGAGCCTCTTTGTCGGGTGTTACTTTCATGTCGGTGCCCGGAGGGGTGTATACGGGGCAGTTTACTTATATGCCATTGGTGTTGGGTTATGTGTTGGGTTATGCGGTGATTGCCGTGCTGTTGCTGCCACTGTATTACCGCCTTAACCTGACTTCAATCTACACCTATTTAAATATGCGTTTCGGCCCGAGGTCGGAGATGACGGGCGCGGCATTTTTCATTTTGTCGCGGCTGTTAGGCTCGGCTCTGCGGATGTATCTTGTTGTTTTTGTGTTGTATGAGTTCGTCTTCAAGGATTGGGGTGTCCCATTTTGGGTTCCGGCGGTCATTTTTATTGCCATCATCCTTTTGTACACTTTCAAAGGTGGCATTAAGACTGTGGTTTGGACCGACACCTTGCAGACGACTTTCCTCTTGCTGGCGGCATTCCTGACGGCCTATTTCATCATGCGCAATCTTCATATTTCATTAGGCGACCTGTTGAAGTCGGCTTCTGAGACTGGCTATACTAAAGTGTTTGAAACCGATTGGACACACAATAAGTTTTGGGTCAAGCAGGTGTTCAGCGGTATGTTCATCACCATCACGATGACGGGCTTGGATCAGGATATGATGCAGAAAAATCTGACTTGTAGAAATTTGCGTGATGCACAAAAAAATGTGATGACATCAAGCCTGCTGTTTGTTGTGGTCAACGCCTTGTTCCTTTGTTTGGGTGCGGCCTTGATTTATTATGCTCAGGTATCGGGATTCCAACTGCCTGTGAACGAGGCGGGTCTGGTGGTCAACGACAAAATTTTTCCTTCTGTGGCCTTCTCCTTGAGCAAGTTCACCGCAATCGTCTTTGTTATCGGTCTCGTGGCGGCGGGCTATTCCAGCGCCGACGGCACCTTGACCGCTATGACGACTACCTTCTGCTTCGATTTCATGCACTTCGACAAGAAACAGTTGACCGAACGGCAAATCACGCAGCGCCGCAAATGGATTCATGTGGCCTTTGCCTTGCTTTATTTACTGGTTATCATAGCGTTCCGACCTTTCCATAACGAGTCGTTGATTGATAAGTTGTTCGACATTGCGGGCTTCACCTACGGACCACTACTGGGTTTGTACACCTTTGGCCTGTTCGTGAAGCAAAAGAGGGCAATCGACAAGGCCGTTCCTTTCATTGCAGTGGCTTCGCCCATCATCAGTTATTTCTTGAAAATGTATTCTCCTCAATTGTTTGGAGGCTATAAAATTGGTTTTGAGATATTGATAATCAATGGATTGCTGACTTTTTTGGCTTTGCTGATTTTCAGTCGAAAGGAAAAAACAGCTACAGTATGATAAGATTGTGGAAAAATATGTATTTTTGAAGTTTGAATTTTAATCCTTACAGAAATGAATAGAATTGTTACAAAAATCGCGTTGATGCTGTTGGCTATGACTTTTGTGGTTGGCCAACTCCAAGCACAGCTCACTACGACCTTTGCCAAGAATGTTGCGCCGGGGCAGCATAACGGCTTGTATTATTCTTTGCCGCAAACCATGCTGAAACTGGATTTCATCATCGAGGAAGTGCGGCTTGAAAAGGGGCCGCTTAGCGACTATGCCTCCAACTATTTCGAGTTGGAAGACTATGTGGAATATGAGACTACGGAATATAAACTTTTGGATGTGAAGATGACGACGGTGGCCAGTCCCGACCCTAATGCGTTGTTTTTTGTCACCTTATCGAGCTCAAGAGGCGGGGGTAAGGCGCAATTTGATGTGCTTCCCAATGGCATTATCCGTAGTGTAGGAATTGGCAATGCTGCCGATAGCGAGGTGGCCGTGTCTTTGCCAAATAAAGAAGATCACACCTGCCTACGGGAAAAGAATGAGGACGACAGCGGCTTTATCCCTCTAATGCTGTCAGGAAAGAGCAATGCCATGCTGGCCAAAGAAGCTGCCGAAAAGGTGGCAGAAATCCGCAAGGCCAAGTTTTACCTGATTTCGGGCGATGTGGAGATGGCCTCCAACCCAGAGACTTTCAATGCCATGTATAAAAAACTGGAAGCTATGGAAAAGGAATACCTCAGCCTGCTTCTTGGCAAACGAGTGGGGAAAAAGGTGGTGAAGACAGTGTATGTGATCCCGAATAAGGAAGTGCCTTCTCAAACGGTGGCTAAATTTTCAGAAACCGAGGGCTTGACCATGGGAACCGTAGGTTCGGGAAGCATGATTACGGTTCAAACGCTGTCACTCAACTCAACAGCGGCCATCAACGCACCGAGCCAATCGGCAGTGGAGTTGATGTCGTATGAGAACAAGGTCTTCTACCGTGTTCCTGAAACGGCACAGGTAAAGGTAACTTGTGGCAATGCCACATTGTTGGAAGACAGGGTGACCGTCAATCAGCTGGGTGTCATGCTCATGGCTCCGCTGACGAATACGAAACTTGTGTTTGATACGGAGACGGGTCAAATTGTGAATATGAGAATGCAGTAGCCCATTTTTCGTGCAGAAATTGCAGATAACATTTGTCGTTTCGCGCTTATCATTGCTCTGCGATTTCTGCGCGAGATGTATCACAAAGCTTCTTTGATTCGAAGGAGTTTTTCCAATAAGTTTTCCACAAGGTCGAGGCGGAGCATGTTAGCACCATCTGACTTGGCATTTCGAGGCTCTGGGTGCACCTCCATGAAGATACCGTCAGCACCTGAGGCAATACCTGCTTTGGCAATCAATTCAATCATTTCTGGTTGTCCGCCCGTAATGCCGCTGCTTTGGTTAGGTTGCTGCAAAGAATGCGTAACATCAAGGATGACAGGTACTTCAAATTGTTGCATGGCGGCAATATTTCTATAATCAACCACCAAATCCTGATAGCCGAACATCGAACCGCGCTCGGTCAACATGACTTTGTCATTGCCCGACTGCCGCACTTTCTCAACTGCAAATCCCATGGCTTTGCCCGAAAGGAACTGTCCCTTCTTGATGTTGACCGTCTTGCCCGTTTTTGCTGCGGCCACCAAAAGGTCTGTCTGTCGGCAAAGAAAAGCTGGAATTTGCAGAATGTCAACATATTCGGCGGCCAAGGCAGCTTCCTCCGTGGCATGGATGTCGGTCACCACAGGGATTCCAAGTTCTTTGGCGATTTTTTGAAGCACTTTCAAGGCCTTTTCGTCACCAATGCCCGTGAAGGAGTCCAATCTGGATCGGTTGGCCTTGCGGTAAGAGCCTTTGAATATCAGGGGGATGTCAAGTTTCTTGCAGAGGTTTTTCAAGGTTTCGGCAATGAAAAGGGGCGAGGTTTCGTCCTCAATCACGCAAGGGCCGGCCATGAGGAAAAAACAGTCCTTACGCAGGCATTTCAGGAAATCGAACTTGGAGGTGTCCATGGTGGTAAGTTTTTGCAAAGATAACGGTTTTGTTGATTGTTTAATTGTTTAGTTGTTGAATTGTTTGTTTTGACGTTTTGGATTTTAGCTATTAGCTTGGTAGCATCTGGGCTAACAGCTAATAGCTAACAGCCTTTACGCCAAAAGCCAAATCATTTTTTAAACCTCGGATGATATGTCGTCAAGGTGTCGCGGAGCAGTTCGTCCGAGATGTGGGTGTAGATTTCCGTTGTGCTCACGCTGGCATGGCCGAGCATTTGCTGTACGGCAAGCAGGTTGGCTCCGCCTTCAAGCAAATGGGTGGCGAAACTGTGCCGGAAGGTGTGGGGACTGATGGTTTTGGTGATGCCGTTTTTCTCGGCCAACTCCTTTACGATGATGAATACCATCTGTCGGGTCAGGCTGGCGCCACGGCTGTTGAGGAAGACCGTATCGGTGAATTGGGATTTCGGCGAAATGTGTAACCTTGTCCCTTCGATGTATTGGAAGAGAATTTTCAGACTGGAGTCGCCGATGGGAACAAGGCGCTCTTTGCTGCCTTTACCGAAAATACGCAGGAAACCGTCTTCTTTATATATGTTACTGATTTGCAGTCCGATGAGTTCAGAAACACGCAGGCCGCAGCAGTACATCACTTCAATCATGGCTTTGTTGCGATGACCCGTGGGTTGGCTCAGGTCAATGCTTTCAATCATCTTTTGGATTTCCATGTAGGTCAACATTTCGGGAAGGTGACGGCCCAAGGTGGGTGAGGAGATAAGTTGGGTAGGGTCTTTGTCGGTGATTTCTTCTTGGGTCAGGTAACGCCAAAACGATTTCAGCCCCGATAGAATGCGGGCTTGCGAAGTGGCTCCGATGTTGAGGTCGAAGAGATAGGCAAAAAAGTTTTCAATGGTATCTTGGCTGATGTGGCTGATTTCGGCTGAAACATTTTGATTTTCAATGTATTGCAAAAATAAACTGACATCATGTTGGTAAGCCTCTATGCTGTTGTCGGATAGCGAGAGTTCCAACTTGAGGTAGTCGGTGTAGTGCCTGATGAGGTTTTTATTGAGCGTGTAGGAAGGCTTGGCCATAGATTTGTTTTGGCAAAGGTACTGCTTTTTTCGCTATCATGACTGTTTTTGGATTTGTGCCATCAAAGTTGTATCTTTGTGGTGTGTAATTTGGTCTAAATTAATAGTTGCGCCCGATTGAGAAGTTTTTTTTCTAAGATGTCTGAAAAATTGTATTTTTGCAAAAAAAACACAGATATGAGCCTTGATAGTGTATCAAATACTCGGTCAGACAAATATGTTTGGGATGAAGGCTATCCACGCCCTACTGAGCAGGAACGCATCATTACATTTGTTAGTTCTTGCATTGAGTCGGTGGCTGAAAAGCTTGGATGTAAAGCCTCGGAAGCATATCGTCGTATGGAGCGTGTTGAATTGATTCAAGACTATATCATCCCTTGTTATGACACTATTCATAGCGAAAGCCGCGAGAATGTTACTGCCGACATTATTGAGACATTGGAGTTTTGGGAAAAAAGAAAGGGATAAGCCGATGATTATCGTATTTCATGGTTCAATTATCGAAGTGAGGATGCCTTTGGTCGCCTTGGAGCGGCCCAATCTTGACTTTGGGCAAGGCTTTTATGTTACTGATCTTCGCGAACAGGCCGAAAGGTGGGCAATGAGGATCGCGACAAGGAGATTGGAAAAACCCATGCTGAATATTTATGAATTTGACATGGATGCAGCTAAGCGGGACTATCATTACTTGAAATTCGATTCTTACGACAAGGCATGGCTTGATTTTATTGTTGCCAACCGAAAAGGTAAGATGCTATGGAAGGATTACGATGTCGTTGAAGGCGGCGTGGCCAACGACAATGTTATCGATACGGTGGAAGACTATATCCGAGGTCGTATGTCAGCTGAAGCAGCGTTGGTGGAATTGTCAAAACATCAGCCTAATAATCAGTTTTGCATTCTGAATCAAGAGATAATCGACCGGTATCTGCAATTTGTCAAATCAACAAACTTTTAAGACGATGCTTAGGACAGACCAGATGTGGTATAAAATCGGAGGTGTGGTCATGGCTTTGGCTGCGCAGTTGAATATCAGTCCAGTGCGGGCTTTGGGACTTTTTTATGAGTCGAAGACTTGCGATGACCTCCATAATCCTGACACCTTGCTCTATACTTTCAGCGATGCATATATTGCCGATGAAGTGATTGCTGAACTGAAAGGAATGTAGGCATATAAAAGTTGCGTCCAATACGAAAAAAACCACGGGACAAGACTCAACTTGCCCCGTGGTTTTCATTTGTGAGGGTGCTGCGTTGTGGCATCCCTACCATTTTTTAATCCAACGTGTGAATCACCAGACCTGATCTGAGTTTAGGCTCGAACCAAGTGGTCTTGGGAGGCATGATGTTGCCACTGTCGGCGATGTCGATGATTTGTTGCATCGAAACGGGATAGAGAGCGAAGGCAACCTTCATTTCTCCGTTGTCAACACGGCGTTTCAGTTCGCCGAGACCACGGATGCCGCCGACGAAATCAATACGCTTGTCGGTGCGCAAGTCCTTGATGCCTAGAATCTTGTCCAACACATGGTCGCTCAAGATTTTCACGTCCAATACGCCGATGGGGTCGTTGTCGTCATATTTGCCGGCTTTAGCGCTCATCTTGTACCAGCGGCCGTCAAGATACATGCTGTGCTCGTGCAGCTTGCAAGGCTTATAGATTTCCGATCCCATGTCTTCAACAACGTAAGCTTCTTCCAAGGCCTTGAGGAACTGTTCCTTGCTGAGGCCGTTGAGGTCTTTCACAACGCGGTTGTAGTCGATGACTTTCAACTGGTTGTCGGGGAAAATCACGGTCATGAAGAAGTTGTATTCTTCCTTTCCGTTGTGGGCGGGGTTGTGTTCTTTCTTCTCTTGGCCTACGAGGGCTGCCGCTGCGCTACGGTGGTGACCATCAGCGATGTACATG
This sequence comes from Candidatus Limimorpha sp., assembly GCA_041854745.1. Taxonomy (GTDB): domain Bacteria; phylum Bacteroidota; class Bacteroidia; order Bacteroidales; family F082; genus Limimorpha. The sequence continues at coordinate 10,167 of JBHACT010000107.1, forward strand.
GCAGGAACCTTGGTGGCAAAGAGTTCGACCAAACGGGCGATGGTGGCCTTATCATCAATCACCCAGAAACGATGGCCGAAGTTGTCTTCTTTGGCGATGAAGTCATAGATGGGCTTCTCGGCGGTGATTTTGCTCACGATGGCGTCAATTTCGGTGACGGCAGGGTAGGCGAAGAACACAGGCTCCACATTGGCGTTGGTGAGGCGGACGTGCTTCATGCGGTCTTCCTCTTTGTCCTTGCGGGTCAGCTCGTGTTTCTTGATGACTTTGTTCACATAGTCTTCGCTGTAGGCGCAGGCCACGATGCCATACTGCCAGTGGGCGTTAGGCTCGGTGGGGTTCATGCTCTGGGCATAGATGTAGAGCTTTTCCTCCTGGTCTTGCTTGATCCATCCGAAGTCTTTGAAGCTGTTGAAGTTCTCGACGACTTTCAGATAGGTCTCGAGGTCGCTGTCTTTGTGGCCTTCGGGCAAGTCGATTTCGGCCTTGGTCACATGGAGCAAGCTGTAAGGGTTGCCCTCGCATTCCTTGCGTGCTTCTTCGGTGTTCAGCACATCATAAGGTCTTGAGGCAAGTTTCTGGACGATGTCCACACCGGGACGCCATCCTTTGAAAGGTTTGATAATTGACATGGTATTAGATTTTAAATGATAATTCTTTGGTTTGTTTTCGACATTCAGGCTTCTGGGCTGTTGGCGGAATCATGTTTTTGAAAAGAGATAATCAGCGCGCCAATCATCTTGGTGAGTTCCATCAGCTCGTTGCGGATGTCATTTTCTTGGATTTCGTCAATCAACGACTGTTTCGATGCTAAAGTGCAGAACATCACGCATTTGCCAATGTTCGACTTGGCTTTTCGCAAACTCTCGGTGAATTCTGCCTTTGAGTGGGCGGTACCTTCGATGATGTTGGTAGAGATTTGTTTGGCTTCGTTGACGAAATGGTCGATGAGTAATTTTTGGGCGGCTGTTTGAGTAGTGTTACAGAGAGAAAGGATGGCATTGGTGAGGTCGACAGACTTGTGATAAATGCGAAGCCCCTCAAATTTAAAGAAAGTAGTGGGTTTTGTGTTTTCCGGAATCATCATCAGACAATTAAGGAAAAGACACCACAAGCTTGGCTTGCGGTGTCTTTTTGCATTGTGGTTGTTATTTGTTCACTTGGAAACGTTTGTTGCCTGTCTTGAAGAAATCAGCGATTTGGCTGGCGGCAGCCAGACCGGCGTTGATGTTGGCTTCTTCAGTTTGAGCACCCATCTTTTTAGGAGTGGCAAAGTAACGGCCTTCCAACTTCTGAAAATCGGCATCGGCATCAGGCATGATGTCGGTGATGTACTTGATGTCCGTGCGCTCGGCCATCAGCTTGAGCAGTTCGGCTTCGTTGATGACTTCCTTGCGGGCGGTGTTCAGCAGGATGCCGCCTTTGTGCATCTTGTTGACAACGGCATAGTTGATGCTCTGCTTGGTTTCGGCGGTGGCAGGGATGTGCAGCGAGACGATGTCGCAGGTCTCGAACAAGGCGTCGCGATTGGCGGCGGCGTGCACACCGGCTTCTTCAATCTTAGCAGCGGGAACAAATTCGTCGTAGGCGTAAACTTCCATGCCAAAGCCCTTGGCGATGCGAGCCACATTGCGCCCCACGTTACCGAAAGCTAAGAGGCCGAGTTTCTTGCCCATCAGTTCGGAACCTGATTTGCCGTTGTAGAAGTTACGGACGGCATAAACCAGCATACCCATGACCAATTCTGCCACGGCGTTGGAGTTCTGACCGGGGGTGTTCATGGCCACGATGCCTTTTGCAGTGCAGGCTTCAAGATCTAAGTTGTCGTAACCGGCGCCAGCACGGACGACGATTTTCAAGTTTTTGGCATGATCGACGACTTCTTTGGTAACTTTGTCGGAGCGGACGATGAGGGCGTCAGCGTCGGCAACGGCTTTGTAAAGGTCGTTGACATCGGTGTATTTTTCCAAAAGAGCGAGTTGGTAACCGTTCTTTTCCACTACTTCGCGGATGCCGTCAACGGCAACTTTTGCGAAAGGCTTTTCTGTTGCTACTAATATTTTCATTGTTTATGTGTTGATTGTTTATTTGTTTAAGTGTTGAATATCTGACAGTTAGCTAATGGCAAAACAGCCGACGGCTAATTACTTATTAGCTTTTTCAAAGTCTTGCATGCACTGTACAAGGGCTTCAACAGCTTCGACGGGGCAGGCGTTGTAGAGAGAGGCACGGAAGCCGCCGACTGAGCGGTGGCCCTTGATGCCGACCATGCCGCGTTCCTTGGCGTAGGCCATGAAAGCGTCTTGGAGATCTTCGCGGCCTTCGGCCATGACCCAGCAGTGGTTCATGATGGAACGGTCTTCCTTGTTCTCGACAGTGCCGCGGAACATGCTGTTGCGGTCGATTTCATCATACAGCATAGCTGACTTCTTCACGTTGATCTTGTTCATGGCTTCCAAACCGCCAAGTTCCTTCACCCATTTCAGCGTTTCGTGCATGACGAAGATAGGCAGTACGGGAGGCGTGTTGAACATGGAAATGTTCTTGGCTTCTTCAACGGCGTGGGTGCGATAATCCACCATAGTCGGCAGCGGGTTCATGTAAGCGCGGTCGCCAATGTTGCCGAGGATGTCTTTGCGGACGATAATGAAAGTAACGCCGGCAGGGCCAACGTTCTTCTGGGCACCGCCGTAGATGAGGCCATACTTTTTCACATCGACGGGACGGCTCATGATGTCGGACGACATGTCAGCGACGAGCATGACGGGGCAGTCCATGTCATGTTTGATTTCCGTGCCGTAGATGGTGTTGTTGGTCGTGATGTGGAAGTAATCCGCATCGGTGGGGATGGTGTATCCTTTCGGGATGTAGGAATAGGTCTTGTCTTCAGAAGAAGCGACAATCTCGGTCTTTCCGAAAAGCTTTGCTTCTTTGGCCGCTTTCTTGGCCCAGACGCCGGTTTGCAGATAGGCAGCCTTGGTCTTCATCAGGTTGGCGGGAACCATGAAGAATTGGGTGCTGGCACCACCGCCGAGGAACAGCACTTCGTACTCGCTCGGGATGTTCAGCAGGTCGCGCCACAACTGGCGGGTTTCTTCCATGGTACGCTCCCAACCGGGGGTGCGGTGCGAGATTTCCATCAAACCGATGCCGGTGTTGTCGAAATTGCGAATGGCGTTGATTGTCGATTCAACTGCCTCTTTGGGCAGCACGCAGGGACCTGCGTTGAAATTAAAAGCCTGTTTCATTTCAATTAATGATTTAATTGTTTGATTTATAATTTGTTGATTGAGTCGTATGCTCTTATTTTGCTGCAAAGATAAGAAATAATACCGTGTGGCAAGCCTTTTTTGAAAGAATAAATTTTTCTATGGAATAACAAGGATTGAAGACACCAATTTCCGTTGTTTTTTGCAGATTTGATGTCGCATTTTTGTGACCTTAAAAACGACTGTCTTTTTTTAAGGTCGAAATTTGCGACCTCGAAGGTGATAATTTGGTGCTGATTCCGGATTTTGCTTAGAGCAAATGTTCAGCAACCGAATATGATGATGATAAATTAATTGTATAATTAAGAAATTAGTTTTAATTTTGCGGCTGAAACAATACAAGTACTGCAATGAACTCCATAAAATCCAAATCGAAGCGCCGACATTTCATCATCAACATCTTTTGTCTTATCATTGGCATCATTTCCGCCACCTTGCTGTTTCAGTGGGTGTTGCATGAACTTTCCTACGATCGTTTTATTGAGAATAACGACCGCATCTACCGCTTGGTCTCGGTGGACAAGGCCACGGGCGTAAAACGCGCTGCCGCAGTTGGCGCTTTGCATGAGGATTTGCCCGCCACCGTGCCTCAAGTCGAGGAATGTGTGAGCGTGATTTCTCACTACACCAGAGGAAATCCAAGCACCATAAGGGATATGGAGCGCAACGAATACTTTGAGGTGACAGCCCTGAAAACCAACGACAACTTCTTCCATGTGTTTTCCTATCCCATAGTGGAAGGTGAGCCGCATCACATTCTGCGGCCCAACGAGGCGGCCATTTCCAAGGAGTTGGCTCAAAAACTTTATGGCGGCTCAGCCTTGGGGCAGCCTTTGGTCTATTCCTATATGTTTATGGAGACCGTTTACACCGTCGCTTTAGTGGTGGACGTTCCTTCCAACACGCACCTGCCTTTCGAGGTGGTGCTACCGATGAATAGTCAGGAACTGAACATTTACTGCAACGCTAAAGCAACCCCGCCGATTTACATCAAACTGAAGGAAAATGCGCTGTTCAGCAAGGCAGAGATAAAGCAGTTGGCCAACATCCAAGCGGAAAAGTACGACAAACAGGATTGGTTGCGGTTCCAACCTTTGCACGACATCCATCTTCACACCGATTTCGACGACCCGTTTAGTGTGGGCAACAGCAATTCCTCGTACATCTGGATTATCATCGTCGGCATCCTGCTTGTCGTGGCGGTCACCATCGTCAATTGTGCCACGCTTGATGTGTCGTATTCCGTGCGGCAGACCAAAGACAGGGTCGTCAGGCGGGTGCTGGGTTGCAGCGAGTTGAGAATCTTTTCGGGCAACATGCTGGAGACTTTGCTTATAACCCTTGTGGCGATGGGGTTTTCCTTGTTGTTGGTGTGGTTCTTGCTGCCTGCGTTCCAGTCGTGGATTGGCGTTCCAGTTCAATTGCGTTTCGACAAATATCTGCTCGCTTTCTACCTGTTGCTTTTGGTGCTATTTCCCTTAGCGTCAAGTATTTTCGGGCAGTATTGCCTGCGCAGTGTGGCCTTTCCCGATGTTCTGAAAGGCAAAATGCGCCATCTGAAAGGCATTCGTATCAGCAACGCGAGTTCGGTGTTTCAGGTGGGCATTTCTTCACTGACCGCCGTTTTTACCATTGTCATTTTGTTGCAACTCTCGTTCATGCGCCATTCCGACAAGGGCGTTGATACCTACAACATTTTGTCAATCAACAGTTTGATAACACCATGCTATCATGTAGCCTCCGTCCGCAACGAATTGATGAAAAACCCGAACATTGAAAGTGTTGGGCTTTGCATAGGCGATTTTTCAGGGCCACAAGGTTACATCAGAGAGGTGTGGTGGTCAGGTAAAACAGAAGTAGATAAGGTTGATTTTCAGTTGTTTACAGCAGATGGTTATTTCCAAGAGATGGTCGGGATGGAGTTGCTGGCCGGAGATTTTCTGAGCAAGGACTTGGATGTGAACGAGTATTTTAATAGGAAATACGAAGGCCATTTCGAATATGTCATCAACGAGTCGGCGGCCAAAGCGATGGGATGGAGTGCTGAGGAAGCCATTGGCAAGGATATGACACTGAATAATTTGAATGCAGGGACGATTGTCGGTGTGGTAAAGGACTTCCATTTCTCCGACATGCGCAATGCCGTTGCGCCACTCATTATGTACTATTACCCTGAAAATCTGCCGAATATCGTAGTGAAAATTGCGCCTGAAAACCGTCAGCAGACCTTGGCCTATATCCGAGAAACGATACGCTCCATCAACTATACGGATGTCTTTTCCTATTCGTTTTTGGGCGAAAAGGACTTGTATTACAAGGAGCGGCAAATTGGGCACCTGTCGCTGCTGTATTTCCTCGCGGCCATGCTGCTCTCGCTGTTCGGTTTCTTTGGTGTTGTTTCCTATCATCTCAACCAAGAGTCGGTGAACATGGCCGTGTGCAAGGTATATGGCGCCACCACCCGCGAAGTACAGGCGCGTTACCTGAAAACCAAACTTCGAATGTACATTCTGCCCATTGTTGCAGCGACAGCCCTGTCCGTCTATTTCTCGCTGAAATGGTTGCAAGGCTTTGCCTATCATGTTTCCGTCCCTCTCGTGCTGACGGTGGCGTTGTTGTCCTTCATTGCGGCCTTCGTGTTGCTCTCGCTGATTGTTTCGGGCGTAGTGCAATCCATTTGTAGCCGAAGGATTACGGATGTGTTGCAGAAAGGTTGATTTTGAAGAATTAGATGGCATGAGGGTTTAGGTGGCTTAATAACTTAATAATGGAAGAATTGTGATAAAACATTGATAAAGAATAATTTAGTGTAATAAGCAAAAATTTTTCTCCAAAACGGTTGCCATTCCAATAAATAGTTGTACTTTTGCACACTCAAAATCAAAAGGAAAGAAAGCGATGAAAAAAGACATTCACCCCAAGAATTATCGACTGGTTGTTTTCAAAGATATGTCGAATGACGAGACCTTCATTTCGCGCTCGACCATCAACACTAAGGAAACCATCAAGTGGGAAGACGGCAATGAATATCCTCTGGTGAAGCTCGAAATCTCCAGCACATCACATCCCTTCTACACGGGTAAGATGAAGCTCGTCGACAGCGCCGGTCGTGTTGATAAGTTCAACAGCAAGTACAAGAAGTTCTTCGAAAAGAAGGATACCAAGTAAGTTGGACGAAAATCAAAAAAAAAATGGAAGCTCTTGCCCAAAGCGAGGGCTTTTTTTGTGCCTTGGCATTATTATTGCCGTATCTTTGCGACACATATATTATAAGGTGTGAAATGGCGACAGACTGACATTTTGTCGCTTAGAAACTAAATGAACTTTTATGAGTTATAAAGTAGAACCCGAATTGTTTTCAGATATGGTGGACTCGAACGCCGAGTTCATCCCTGTGCTGACGATTGAAGATGGCCGCCTCGTCCAAGATGAAGAGGTGCCCGAGGAACTGCCCATTTTGCCTTTGCGCAACTCGGTGCTTTATCCGGGTGTGGTCATCCCTATAACTGTAGGACGCGACATGTCCATCCAATTGGTTAAGGAATATAACCGCAAGCGCAAGTTGATAGGTGTCATCGCCCAGAAGGAGGCCAATGTGGAAGAGCCGCTGCTCGAAGATTTGTACAAGGTGGGCACCTCGGCCCAAATCCTCAAAACCTTCGAGATGCCCGATGGCAATGTTACCGTTATCATCCAAGGCAAACGCCGTTTCGAGGTGGTGGAGGCAACCCAAACCGAACCCTATATCAAAGCTACCGTAATGCCTTTTGCGGCTTCGGAGGACATTCCCAATACCAAGAAATTCAATGCTTTATTGCAGTCAGTCAGAGATTTGGCTATTCAGGTCATTGCCCGCTCACGCAATCTCTCACAGGAAGCCGGCTTTGCCATCAAGAACATCGACGACCCTATTTTTCTGCTGAATTTCGTGGCCAGCAATGTGGAAACCGATATGCCTGTCAGACAAGGACTTTTGGAGTCGCGCAACCTCAACCAGATGGCTACCGACCTTTTGGCAGTGCTGACTGATGAGCAGCAGATGCTGGAACTGAAACATCAGATACAGAGCAAGGTTCGTGTCGACATGGACAAACAGCAGCGCGAATACTTTCTCAATCAACAACTGCGTACCATCCAAGAAGAACTTGGAGGTGCTCCCAATGAGCAGGATGTCAGGGAGTTGTCGGAGAAGGCGGAGAAGAAGAAATGGTCGAAGGAAGTGGCTGATGTGTTCGCAAGGGAACTGAAGAAACTGGAGCGTACCAACCCGCAGGCTGCGGAATATGGCATTCAATTGAACTATCTGCAATATCTCGTTGACCTGCCGTGGGAGGAGTTTACCAAAGACAACTTCGACCTGAAGCGTGCCCAACGTATTCTCGATTCTGACCATTACGGCTTGGACAAGGTGAAAGACCGTATCGTTGAGCACCTCGCCGTGTTGAAGTTACGCAATGATATGAAATCACCAATATTGTGTTTGGTCGGGCCTCCCGGTGTGGGCAAAACCTCGTTGGGTAAGTCCATCGCTCGTGCGCTGAACCGCAAATATGTCAGAATGTCATTGGGCGGCGTGCGCGACGAGTCAGAGTTGCGTGGCCACAGAAAGACCTATATCGGTGCCATGCCGGGCCGTATCATCCAAAATCTGCGCAAGGTGAAGTCGGGCAATCCTGTTTTCGTCCTTGATGAAATCGACAAGGTGAGCGGCAACAACATTAGCGGAGATCCGCAGGCGGCATTGCTGGAAATCCTTGACCCTGAACAAAATAACGCTTTCTATGACAACTTTATTGAGTTGGATTACGACCTCTCGAAAATCCTTTTCATCGCTACCGCCAACAGCCTTGCGACCATTCATCCCGCCTTGCGCGACCGTATGGAGATCATCGACTTGAGCGGCTATTTGCGTGAGGAGAAATACGAAATCGCCAAGCGTCACTTGATTCCCAAGCAGATGAAGGAACACGGCTTGGACAGCAAGCAAATCAGTTTCCCCAAGGACATCGTCAATCACATTATTGTAGACTATACCCGCGAGGCGGGCGTGCGCAATCTGGAGCGCCGTATTGGCGACATGATGAGACACCGCGCTAAACAGGTCGTTACCGAAGAAGCCTTCGACAATAAAATCACGCTTGAGGATTTGCGTAAGGTGCTTGGCGTGCCGATGCACCATGACGAGGACGAGGTAAAACACACCATGCCCGGTGTGGCCACGGGTCTGGCATGGACGCAGGTGGGCGGCGAGATCCTCTCCATCGAAGTCAGCATGAGTCGTGGCGGAGGATATCTTTCGCTAACAGGCAACCTCGGCGAGGTGATGAAGGAGTCTGCCACCATCGCATACGAGTACATCAAAGCTCATGCCTCGCAACTCAATATCAGTCCTGATGTGTTCGAGGCTTGGAATGTCCATGTCCATATCCCAGAAGGTGCTACGCCCAAGGATGGCCCTTCGGCAGGTATCACCATGCTTTCCGCCCTGACTTCTGCCTTCACCCAACGCAAGGTGAAAGGACAGCTGGCCATGACAGGTGAGATTACACTGCGCGGTCGCGTCTTGCCTGTGGGTGGTGTGAAGGAGAAAATCCTTGCCGCCAAGCGCAACGGTGTGACCGACCTTATCATCTCTATCGACAATGAGCACGACATCAAGGACATCAAAGAGGATTATGTTAGGGGATTGAATTTCCACTATGTGGAGAACATGATGCAGGTGCTCGACCTCGCCTTAGAGAAAGAACAGGACAAGAACGACTTGGATTACAACAAGTATCTGAACAATTTGCATCCAGAAGTGATCGGTTTCAAAGTTAAATAAGAAGTTGAAGCCCATGCCATTCCGAGGATTTTTTCGGCATAAATACGCTTACCCACGGGTTCGGCACGGCAGGCCGATAAGAGCCATAGGGAAATGTTCTGCATGTGGCATAGCCAATCTTTGGGCATGGCTTGTTGTGCTACTTGTCTTTGTTTCTTGCGGCAAACGCCAAGATTCCGATGAGGGATTGGCCATATTCAAATACAATGAGTCCGCGGGTATCCTCACCTTGGATCCCATCTATGCCAAGGACTTGCCCCATATCTGGGCCTGCAATCAAGTGTTCAACAGTCTCGTGGCTTTCGATGACAAGATGAACCTTGTCCCGATGGTGGCCAAGTCGTGGGATGTCAGCACGGACGGACTGCGTTACACTTTTCATTTGAGAAATGATGTGCAATTTCATGAGGATACTTGCTTCTTGCAGCCTCGTTGTGTTACCGCTGAAGATTTCGTGTATTCTTTTAATCGTGTGGTCGACAAACAGTTAAATTCTCCGGGTTTGTGGGTTTTTGCTCCTGTCAAGCATGAGGATGACTGGTATGCTTTCACTGCTTTGGACGATACAACTCTCCTCATCGAACTGTCGAAGCCGTTCCCGCCGTTCTTAGGCATTCTTTCGATGACCTATGCCTCGGTGGTGCCTAAGGAGGCCGTTGAATATTATGGTGACGATTTCCGCAGCCATCCTGTGGGCACGGGGCCGTTCAAGTTTCAGTATTGGAAAGAAGGTGTGAAACTTGTTTGCCGCAAGAATCCCAACTATTTCGAGCGTGATGAGACAGGAGAGCGGCTTCCCTATATTGATGCTATTTCCATCAGTTTCCTCATCGACAAGCAGGTGGCTTTCTTGGAGTTCATCAAAGGCAAGTTCGACTTCATGTCGGGTATCGACGCACGCTATAAGGACGAACTGCTGACCAATGTCGGACAGCTACGCAAAAAATATGAAGATAAAATCAATCTGATTACCGGGGCGTATCTGAACACCGAGTATTTTTCCTTCTTCATTGACCCGAACGATGACTTGGGCCCCGAGCGTTCGCGAGCCTTGCGGCAGGCCGTTAACCTCTGTATCGACCGCGAGAAGATGTTGCGTTACCTGCGCAACGGTATCGGTGAGCCTGCCACGGGAGGCATGATTCCTGTGGGTTTGCCCGGGCATAGTAGCACCATCGGCTACGGCTACGATTTGAAGCGTGCCCGGCGTTTAGTGGCAGAGAACCATTTGGAAGGCTATTTGTTGCAACTTTCCACCGTCGCCGATTACGCTGACATTGGCAAGTTCGTGCAAAGCCAAGTGGAACAGATTGGCCTGCAATGCAAGATGGAGGTGATGCCACCCGCTACGATGCGCAGCATGCGGACGAATGGCAGTTTGCCGTTTTTTCGTTCTTCGTGGGTGGCCGACTATTCCGATGCCGAGAATTATCTTTCGCTGTTTACCACTTCCAACTTCGCGCCTGCCGGTCCCAACTTCGCGCATTATTCCAATCCTGAATTTGACCGACTTTATGAAAAATCGTTGTATTGCAACGACTTGCAAGAACGCGCCCACTACTACACTGCGATGGACAGCCTGATGATGCAAGATGCACCTGTGGTCGTGTTGTTCTACGATGAAGTACTGCGTTTCGTCAACAAAAGAGTGGAGAATATGGGGAGTAATCCTATCAATTTGCTGGATTTGAGGCGGGTGAGGATTAGGGAATAGATAACGCTAACCTCAGCGCGTCGTCAAATGCAAAGGACTTCGATAGGTAAATGCGTTTTCACCTATAAAGGAAACGGTGTCAGGAGAATACAAGGCTCTTGTACAATAGCAGAAAGAAAAAGTCCATCGGAAAGCACCGATGGACTTTTTTCATGTCATGCGCAAAGCATTATTTCTTTGCAGCCTTCTTGGCCGTGACTTTCTTAGTCGTGGCCTTCTTCACTGTGGCTTTCTTGGCCGGGGTTTTTGGGGCAGAAGCCTTCGCGACGGGAACCTTCTTTTCGGCAGTCGCCTTCTTGGCGGGAGCTTTTTTGGCAGCCGCCGCTTTCTTGGTTTTGGATGCTTCCACCTTCGGCACATTCTTCAGAATGTCGCACATGAAGCCCCAGAACAACTGCACGGTTTTGATTTCGCAACGCTCATCGGGCGAGTGCACACCGCGCAGGGTGGGACCGAAACTAATCATGTCCATGCCCGGAATCTTGTCGCCGATGAGACCACATTCCAGTCCGGCGTGGATGGCTCTGACTTTAGGCTCTTTCTTGAAGCGTTTTTTGTAGCACTTCACTGCGATGTCGCAGATAACGCTGTTGGGGTTGGGTGTCCAGCCCGGATAACCGTCGGTGTGTTCCACATCGGCATTGGCGAGGCTCCACACAGCTTCCACCATGTTTGCGATGTCTTGCTTCGACGACTCGATGGAGCTGCGCTGCGAGGTCTGGATAAAGAAATAGCCTTCTTTTTTCTTGCATGAGGCAAGGTTGGTCGAGGTTTCCACGAAGTTCGGGATGGTCTGCGACATGGCGATGATACCGTGCGGACAGGCATAGAGGCCATTCAGCAGGTCGAACTGTGACATCTCGTCAATAACCACATCGGGTTGGATTTCAGCTACTTCCGCCGTAACCTTCAGCGTAGGCTCGGTCACTTGGTATTCTTGCTTGAAGTGCTTCTCCATGTCTTTCACATAGTGCAGGAAGTCGCCCACGCTTTCGTTCGGGATGTAGGCTACGGCAGTGGCTTCGCGTGCGATGGCATTGCGCAGGTTACCACCTTGGAAGTCGTAGAGGGCGAGGTCGAACCAATTGGTGGCTTGCCATAGAATGCGGGTCAGCAGCTTGTTGGCGTTGGCGAGGTTCTTGTTGATGTCGTCGCCGCTATGGCCACCTTTCAGTCCGCTAACGGTGATACGGTAGGCTGTGGACTCTTCCGGAGCAGGCTCCAACTCATACCACACCTTGACAATCGTGTCCATGCCGCCGGCGCAGCCAATGAAAATCTCGCCTTCGTCTTCTGAGTCGAGGTTGAGGAGGATACGGCCGGTGAAATCTTTCGGGTCGAGTTTCATGGCGCCAGTGAGGCCGGTCTCTTCATCTACGGTGAAAATGCACTCGAGCGGACCATGCTCCACTTTCGGGTCGGCGATGACGGCCAAAGCCGCAGCCACACCGATACCGTCGTCAGCGCCGAGAGTGGTGCCATTGGCATGCAGCCATTCGCCCTTGATGACAGGCTCGATGGGGTCTTTCTCGAAGTCGTGCTTTTTGTCGTTGTTCTTCTCGCACACCATGTCCATGTGGGCTTGCAGAATAACGGTCTGGCGGTCTTCCTTGCCCTTGGTGGCGGGCACGCTCATGATGATGTTGCCACATTCCTCCTTGACATACTTCACTTTATGGTCTTTTGCCCATTTTTCAAGGTAGGCCACCATCTTGGTTTCCTTCTTTGATGGACGAGGCACACCAAGTATGCCGTTGAACTCTTTCCAAATGCCTACCGGCTTGAGTTTTAAAATGCTTTCGTTCATAATATTAGATTTAAAGATTTGTTATTTCAGGATTTATCATTTCAAGATTGTTGGCTTTTAGCTATTAGCTTGGCAGCAACTAAGCTAATCGCTAACAGCTTATCGGCTTTTCAACTCCCTAATCGTTTCCATCGGGTCGCTCGACTTAAACACTGCATTCCCAGCCACCAAAACATCCGCACCAGCCTCAAACAAAGCCTTGGCGTTCCTCGTATTGACGCCGCCATCTACTTCGATGAGTGCGGTGGCGTTCTGATCGGTAATCATCAAACGCAGTTTTCTGATTTTTTCGTATGTGCGTTCAATGAATTGTTGTCCTCCGAAGCCCGGATTGACCGACATGAGGAGTACCAGATCCAAGTCGCCGAGAATGTCTTCCAACACACTGACAGGTGAGTGAGGATTGAGCACTACACCAGTTTTCAGTCCAAGTGCCTTGATTTGCTGCACGGCGCGATGGATGTGGGTGCAGGCCTCGTAATGGAAAGTGATGATGTCGGCACCCGCCTTGGCGAAGGTTTCGAAGTATTTTTCGGGTTCCACAATCATCAGGTGAACATCCAATGGCTTCTGGGCTTTTCTCTTAATTGCTTGAACGACAGGTATTCCGAAAGAGATGTTGGGTACGAAACGGCCGTCCATCACATCGCAATGGAACCAGTCGGCCTCACTGCGGTTGACCATCTCGATGTCGTCTTCCAAATGCAGGAAGTCGGCGGAGAGTAGGGAAGGGGCGATTAAGTTCATAGTTGTCAGTTGTTCAGTTGTCAGTTGTCGCTTTGCGTCCTCCCCCTTTTAAGGGGTTGCCCGAAGGGCGGGGGATTAAAAGGCACGAAGAGATCCAATTGTTGATTATTGGGTGCAAAGATATTGAATATTCGAGAATATTGTGATTTTTGCTGGAAAATTATCGATAGTAGTCGGAATCTCGATTTTTTTATGAGATTCCGACTACTATCGATACTTTGGGCGAAAGAGAATTCAATATTTCGGAGGAATAATTTCTATGTTGGAAATTATTCCTATTTTTGCACTTGGATTTGGTTTGCCAAGTCCGTTTATAGAAGCGTTATGCATGTCTCAAAGTCGGGAATGTAGGAAGTTCAAGACTTTAAAGCGAGATGGCATAGTGGCTACGTATATAGCGTGGGCACTATGATTATTTCTCTTTAAAAGGTATTCCTACAACCTCCGACTTAGAACTAACATAGTCAGTTCCACGCTTCTTTGGTTGCAACGAATGGGGAACAAGGATTCTCCTGTGCTTTTGGGGATTGGAAGCCGAATATAGTTTATGTTGGACGATAGATACTTTTTTATAATTATTTTGCTATCCATTTTATTGTTAGCCATAGTTTTTGGACTTTGTACCGTTATAGCAAGTATGGCTCAAAAACGAGGTAGAAGTACTGTCGGTTGGGTAATATTTAGTTTGTTGACAAGCCCCATTATTTCGCTAATACTATTGTTGTGTTTAGGAGAAACTGACGAGAGAAGGATTAACAGATTGGAAGAAGAGGCTCTGCTTTTTTGTAGAATAATGAATGATTATTCAAAGGCAAAATCGGAAGTAACAGAATCTAACAAGGCAGAAAAGCAAATTGTCAACAGTCCCGAAACGCACAAGGGAATTAGTGTTAATGATATGTATAAGCATTCTGTCAGTAAGTATTAGAAATTTAAGTACATTGGTTATTTCCATTATGGCAGTTGCACCTTTAACTCCCGACAGTCCCTGAGCAATCAAACTGCCGGGCATTGTTTTATATGAAATTACTGAGATTTTTGTATATTTTGCAGAAAAAATTGCTGAGATTTTTATATTTTCAAGAATAAAACGACAAAATTGCTGAGATTTTTGTATATTTTGCAGAAAAAATTGCTGAGATTTTTGTAATTTGTGTATTTTTGCAAATCAAAAACTTTGTGATATGGAAAAGGCGTTTAGACGGAAACTGTACGAAAAGATGCTGCGCTGGAAGCAGGAACGCAAGGGCAGCACGGCTTTGCTCATCAAAGGCGCACGGCGTGTAGGCAAGTCCACCTTGGCTGAGGCGTTTGCTCAGCAGGAATATGAATCCTATTTGCTCATTGATTTTACCGAAGCCTCGCAAAAGGTCAAGGAGCTGTTTGATGATGTGTCGGATTTGGATTCGATATTTTCATTCCTGCAATTCTATTATCATAAGACCCTTGTCCCGCGCAAATCGGTTATCATTTTCGATGAGGTACAGCGTTGCCCGAATGCACGACAAGCCATCAAGAAACTGGTGAAAGACCGCCGTTATGATTACATCGAAACGGGGTCGCTGCTGTCAATCAAGAAGAATGTGAAGGACATCCGCATTCCCAGTGAAGAAACGCGATTGACCTTGTATCCAATGGATTATGAGGAATTTTGTTGGGCGTTGGGCGACGAAGCGACAGTGCCCTTGCTGAAAGACTTTTTTGACAAGAAGAAGCCTTTGGGCGAAGCCATAACGCGGAAACTCTTGCGCGATTTCCGTCGATATATGTTGGTCGGCGGGATGCCTCAGGCGGTTGCTGCCTATATCGAAAGCAACAATTTTGAGACCGTGGATGCCGTGAAACGTGAAATCATTGAACTTTATGCCGATGACTTCCGAAAGATTGACACGACAGGAAAGGCGGTGCGAATGTTTTATGCCATTCCGGCGCAACTGAACAGTAACGCTTCGCGATATTTGGTGTCGAGTGTCATCGAGAATGCGCGGATTGATGCAATGGAAGAACTCCTTCAAGATATGGAAGATTCAATGGTTGTGCTGTTTTCGTATCACGCCAACGACCCTAATGTCGGTTTGCCTTTGCATAGAGGTACCTTGCAATACAAGATGTTCCTCAACGACATTGGGCTTTTCATAACCCTTGCATTTTGGGACAAGGAATTGACCGAAAATTCAATTTATCAGAAGTTGCTTTCGGATAAGATGTCGGCTGACCTTGGATATGTGTTTGAAAATCTTGTCGCTCAAATGCTGAAAACCTCTGGAAACGAGTTGTTTTACCACGTTTGGCCCACCGAAAGCGGAAAACACAATTATGAAGTGGATTTTCTTCTCTCCCTCAAAAACAAGATTTGCCCGATTGAAGTGAAATCGTCGGGGTATAAGTCGCACGTTTCGTTGGATGCCTTCAAGAAGAAATACTCCGATAGGATAAGCGAAAACTATTTGCTTTACACGAAAGACATTCGCCGCGATGAGGACGTGTGGATGCTGCCAGTCTTTATGACGATGTTTTTGTGAACGGAAACAAAAAAGCCTCCCGAAAAATTTTGAGAGGCTTTTTTAATGCTTAACCGAGGTAACTCTTCAGGATTTTGCTGCGGCTGGTGTGTTTCAACCGGCGTATGGCTTTTTCCTTGATTTGTCGCACGCGCTCGCGCGTCAGGTCGAATTTCTCACCAATCTCCTCAAGTGTCATCGGGTGGCTGCCGTTCAGTCCGAAATACAGGCGGACGACATCCTGTTCCCTTTGCGTCAGTGTGGAGATGGCTCGGTCAATTTCTTTTCGCAACGATTCGTACAGAAGTTCGGTCTCAGGAGTAACGGCTTCCTCACTCTTCAAAACATCGTACATGGTGTTGTCTTCATCCTGCACGAGCGGTGCATCCATAGAGATGTGACGGCCGGCGTTCTTCATCGACTCTTTCACTTCTTGTTCCGTGATTTCCAGCACTTCGGCAATCTCCTCTGCATTGGGTTCGCGCTCAAACTCTTGCTCTAACTTGGCGTAAGTCTTGTTGATTTTGTTGATGGAACCAATTTTGTTCAGGGGGAGACGGACAATACGGGATTGTTCGGCCAAAGCCTGTAGGATGGACTGGCGAATCCACCACACAGCATAGGAAATGAACTTGAAACCTCTGGTTTCGTCGAAACGTTGTGCGGCTTTTATCAGTCCCAAGTTGCCTTCGTTGATTAAGTCGGGAAGACTGAGGCCTTGGTTCTGATACTGTTTTGCTACGGAGACTACAAAACGCAAGTTAGCCTTGGTGAGTTTTTCCAGTGCGATCTTGTCGCCTTGCTTGATACGTTGGGCCAGATGGACTTCTTCTTCAGCCGAAATCAGCTCAACCTTACCAATCTCTTGCAGGTACTTGTCCAAGGAAGCGGTTTCCCTGTTCGTTACCTGCTTCGTAATCTTTAACTGCCTCATTTAGTTTTGTTTAGTTCTTTGAATTAAGTATTTTTGTTCGGGTTTGAGCGGTTTCGCAATCCGCTCGCTTTGAGGTGGGTGTTTCAATTCCCTTTTTTGCTACTGGCGGATTACAAATACGCCCAAACTGTCGGTTTATTCAAAGTCTGGCGGATCCGGAAATCCGCCAGAACCCTTTGTCAATGATTATCTTCTGCGAGGGCCGCCACCATTGCCGTGGCCACCACGGTTTCCTCCACCGTTGCCGTGACCGCCGGGACGACTACCGCCGGGACGCGGGCCATTGCCGCCTCTCTTTTCTTCATAGCCTTCCGGCTTGGGAAGCAAAGCACGGCGCGACAGGCGGAGCTTGCCAGTCTTCTCGTCAATTTCGATGAGCTTCACATCGACTTCGTCGCCTTCCTTCAACCCTGTCTCTTCCATGGTCTCGTAACGCTTCCAATCGATTTCGGAGATGTGGAGCAGACCGTCCTTGTTGGGGATAATCTCCACGAAGGCACCGAAAGCCATGATGGAAGTAACCTTGCCGTGATAGACCTCGCCGACCTCAGGCACTTGTACGATAGCCTTGATCTTGGCTTTGCAGGCTTCGATGTCTTCCTTGTTTTGGGAAGCGATCTCCACGATGCCCTTCTGCTCGTCCTCGGTGATGACGATGACAGTGTTGGTCTGTTTCTGCATCTCTTGGATGACTTTGCCACCGGGGCCGATGACGGCACCGATCATATCTTTCGGGATATACAGGGTCTCAATGCGAGGTACAAACTCCTTATAATCGGCACGCGGTTCGGTGATGGTCTTGGCCATCTCGTCGAGGATGTGGATGCGGCCACGGCGGGCTTGCTCCAAAGCCTCGGCCAATACTTCGTATGAGAGGCCGTCAACCTTGATGTCCATCTGGCAGGCGGTGATACCGTCGTAGGTGCCAGTTACCTTGAAGTCCATATCGCCGAGGTGATCCTCATCACCGAGGATGTCGGTCAGGATGGCATATTTGCCGGTCTCGCTGTCGCTGATCATGCCCATAGCCACGCCGGCAACAGGCTTGCGCATTGGCACGCCGGCGTCCATCAAGGCGAGGCAGCCGCCACATACTGAAGCCATCGATGAAGAGCCGTTCGATTCGAGGATGTCGCTCACGATACGGATGGTGTAAGGCATGTTCTCGTCGTGCGGCACCATCGTCTTGAGGGCGCGCTCGGCGAGGTTGCCGTGACCAATCTCGCGGCGGCTGGTGCTGCGCTGGGGCTTGGCCTCGCCAGTGGCAAAGCCGGGGAAGTTGTAGTGCAGCGTGAAGTTTTTGGTGCCTTCCACCACGGCCCCGTCGAGGGTCTGCTCGTCGAGTTTGGTGCCGAGGGTGACGGTGACCAAAGCCTGAGTTTCGCCACGGGTGAACACGGCCGAGCCGTGGGCCTTAGGCAGCACATCGATTTCGGTCCAGATGGGGCGCACCTCATCGGTCTTACGGCCATCGAGGCGGACACGCTCGTTGAGAACGGCGTTGCGCACGGCCGAGCGTTCCACATCATG
Source organism: Candidatus Limimorpha sp. (assembly GCA_041854745.1). Lineage (GTDB taxonomy): Bacteria > Bacteroidota > Bacteroidia > Bacteroidales > F082 > Limimorpha. The sequence continues at coordinate 28,493 of JBHACT010000107.1, forward strand.
GAAGTAACGCTTGGCGAGGGGCGCGATGGTTTCCAATTCCTCTTCGGTATATTTTGAGAGATAGTTGTCCAAAATGCCTCTGAAAGTCTCTTCACGGAAGTGCTTGTCGGCGCAACGGGTGAGGGCGAAGTCGTAGCACGGCTTGTAGCAGTTGGCTTCGATTTCGGCACGGAGGTTGTCGTCGTTCACTTCGTGGCAGTATTCGCGCTTGGCCTTGTTGACCTCTTCCATGAGTTCAAGCTGGGCTTGGCATTGGATCTTGATGGCTTCGTGGGCGGCTTTCAGGGCGCCGAGCATCTCTTGCTCGCTCACTTCCTTGCATTCGCCTTCCACCATGCAGATGTCTTTCATGGAGGCGGCTACCATCAGTTCGAGGCGGGCTTCCTCCATTTGTGTGAAGGTCGGGTTGATGACATATTCGTCACCGATGAGGGCCACACGCACTTCTGAGATTGGGCCGTGGAAGGGGATGTCCGACACGCAGATGGCTGCCGAGGCGGCTAAAGCGGCAAGAGCATCGGGTGTTTGACCTTTGTCGTTCGACAGGAGGCTGACCTGCACGATGGTTTCGGCGTGGTAGTTGTCGGGGAATAGTGGGCGCAGGGCGCGGTCGATGAGGCGCGAGATGAGGACCTCGTAGTCGGAGGGTCTGGCCTCACGCTTGAAGAAACCGCCCGGGAATTTGCCCGTGGAATAGTATTTTTCCCTATAGTCGACAGACAGGGGGAAGAAATCGGTTTCGGGGGCCACCTCGGTGGCAGAGCATACGGTGGCCAGCAGCACGGTGTCGCCGCAACGCAGCATAACGGAGCCGTCGGCCTGTTTGGCGTAACGGCCAGTGTTGAGCGTAATCTCTTGACCGTTAGGCATGTGAATGGTTTTTGTAAATCCAGTAGGACCCATAATGATTAAAATTTTTTACTGTTTTCTCTTAGCTTCTTTAACTTACTAAAGTGGGTTGTATTAAATAGCAAAAAAAGGCAATGAGAATTGCCTTTTTTTCGTTCCGCTTAAGGCGGGCGAAAGGATTACTTTCTGATGCCTAATTCCTTAATGATGTTACGGTATCTTTCGATGTCGGTTCTCTTCAAATAATCGAGAAGTTTTCTTCTCTTACCTACCAAGCCAACCAACGCACGTTTGGCCGCCACATCCTTGTGGTGAACTTTTGTTTGTTCGGTCAAATGCTTAATTCTGAAAGTGAACAAAGCGATTTGGCCTTCTGCTGAACCAGTATCGGCAGCGTTCTTGCCGTATTGGCTGAAAATCTCTGATTTCTTTTCTGCAGTTAAATACATAATTCTCTTCTTTTTACACTAAATTTGTTGTTCTAAACGGGCTGCAAAGATACGACTTTTTTGGAAACCCCGTATGTTTATTTGATTTTTTTATTCAAAAAATGACACAATGGACTTTTTAGGCCTGTTGTCTTTAATGATAAAGGCTGTAAACATTTGATTTACAGCCTTTATATTGGTAGCGGGATCGAGAATTGAACTCGAGACCTCCGGGTTATGAATCCGACGCTCTAACCAACTGAGCTACCCCGCCTCGTTTCGGGGTGCAAAAGTAGATAAAATTTCAATACGAGCAAGAAAAAATCGGAAAAATATTTTTTTTGCCTCATTTTTGTCGGCTGAATTCAAGTTACAAATGCAACTTTTTTGATTAAACATTGGTTTGATTTTGCAA
>JBHACT010000108.1:0-9537 GCA_041854745.1 Candidatus Limimorpha sp.
CCTTGTCGCAGCCTGCATTTTGACCCATAGAGCGGTTTCAAAGCTCGATTTTGTCCCTGAAACATTTCAATCCTTGGTATCCCCAGTGTTTATTGGTGTTTTGAGGCTGTCTTAGCATGCAATTTGACCTATAAGTCTAATTTATTTCCCTATCTGCTCCAAAACAAACTCCCCAATACTCCCCCGTGCCTCGGTCATGCCAAGTTTCTTGCGAATATTGGTTCGGGCTTTACCAATCATTGCAGACGAAACATCCAAAATGTCGGCCACTTCCTTCACGCTAAAAGGCATCATCGAAAGGAGACAGACCTTGATTTCGCCATCGGTCAAGGCGGGTTGGTGGTTCTTAATGCGTTGAACCACTTCGGGACAGACCTTGTCGTATTCCTCAAAGATGGCATCGTAGGCATTCGTAGCATCGCGACCGCACACGCAGGACTTCAGCTTTTGAAACGAGGCCTTGTCGATGTCCTTGTTCTCACCTATCAGAAACACCTTGTAAATCATTGTCACTTTGCGGATTAGGTTGTTGCGGTTGGTCTCGGCCAAACTCTCTGACTCTTTCTGCAACTCGGCAATGCTCAAGTTCATCTCGGCTATCGTCGCCCGTTTCTGCGCGGCTCGATACAAAAGGAAAAACACCAACGCCACCAGCGCCATCAAAGCCAAGGAAACCGCGATGAGAATTTTGCGGCGGCGCAAAAACACGCTGATCATATTCTCACTATGGTCCAAGTCGCCGTTCAATGTTGAAATGGTGGTTTGCACCTTCTCCATCAGTTTGATGTCCTTGCTCAATCTGGCCAAGCCAATCGCCTCATTCAGTGCCGACATCGCCGAATCAAAATCGTTCTGCTGCCAATAAACACAGCCGCTGTAAAGTGTCGCTAAGGTTTTCATCTCCGCATCGTCGGTGAGGTTGAAATAGCGCCGCGCCTGAAAAATGGAAGTGTCTTGCGAAATATCCTCTCCCCTGCCGAACTTGCCCTCGACCTCCAACACGGTACGCTCCATATTGTCCATGTCCGACTTCACATTGCAGGCAGCAATAAGGCTTACCATCGCAAAAGCCAACCAACATCTTGATTTGTATAAAAGAAATAACATCATTGTATTGTATTGTTTTTGACAGCTATTTACCCATTAGCAAAAACTCTGTGCACCAAAAGCAAACCGCTAATAGCTAATAGCTAAAAGCTAACCGCTAACCGCTAACCGCTAAAAGCTAATAGCTAATAGCTAACTGCTAAAAGCTAACCGCTAAAAGCCAACCTCCAAAATCTTAATTCCATATTTGTTCAACTCGAAAAGCCGTCTTTTATTGTCCTGCCGCCTCTCCTCCTTTCTGTGCATCATTCTCCAGTTCGACATTCCCGAAGCGCAGCGTGAATCCCGCACAAACGCAAGTCGAATTGTATCTGGATGTCTCCGTGACCGATACGGATGGACTGCTGACGAATGTGTCTTGCTTCAACAAACCGAACAGGTCATAGCCGTTGACGAAAACCGATAGTTTGTGTTCGAAGAAATCGGCACGCATACCGCAGTCGATGGCATAATTGGCTCCTTTTTTCCAATACAATGTCTGTGTCGGCGAATTATAGTAGGTCGAAGCGTGCACTTCCAAGCGGTTCCAAAGTTTGGTCCATAGGTTCAGGCGAAAACTGTAACAAAGCATCTCGTTCTGTTCCAAGGTGTTGTCCTTGCCATAGCGGGTTTCGATGAAGGAGTCGTAAAGGTTGGCATAAAACCTCAAATTGAACATGGCATTGGGTCGGTACATCATATTGAACTCGCCACCGGCATTATATGACTTCCCCAGATTGACCGGCCAAAAATAATTGACCACTCTACCATAGAAATCTTGATAAGCGGCTTCCGTTATGGTATTGATTTCGTTTTGTTTACATTTGTAATAACCCGTCAAACCAATCGACCCGAAGTCGTCCCAGTATTTTGTCCAACCTGCCTCCAAATTGTGGGTGAATACTTGCTTCAGGTTGGGATTGCCCGTGCTGTAGGATTCCTCATCGTATTTGATGAAAGAACTAAGTTGTTCTGCATAAGGGTTTTGCACCCGCATGGAATAACTCAATTTCAGGTTGTGCATTGACTTTGTACGGTAAGAAAGATGCAGCGAAGGCAGAACATAGCAATAAAGTGTGTCAAAATCATACTTCGGGACATCAGGATAGGCAATGCCCGTCCGGTAATACCTGAGGCTTACGGTGGGCTGCACGGTGAAGTTGCCGAAACGGTGCCGCACGAGAAAATAGCCGCCCAAATGGTGGTCAACCTGTCGAAAACGGTACGACATCACCGAGTCGTGCACATACACACCATTGGACAGACTGTCTAAAGGGCTGTGCTCGTTTTTTCCTTCCCAACTGGCATCGACACCTATACCAAACTCACCGTTTTTGGAATACGGTAGGTTGTAATCTACATTGCCACTAAGGGGGGTATTGGTCACAGAATAATGCATCACGAAAGCGCGTTCATAAGGTGCCGGAGAGGTGTAGGTTTTCCGGTAATCAATGGGTAATGATGTTCGGTTCAAACTGCCGTTCAGGCGTATGACGAAGTTGTGTCCTTCTTCGTCAAAGTTATGTCGGTAGTTGAATCCGATGGGAAGAAAAAGGTAATTATGCTTCGATTTGTTAATGATGGAATATTTGTAATCGCCTGATTGCTCGATATATTCAATGCGTTCACGCTCCTGCCGCACCTCCGTCGTCCCGAACGAATCCCAAAACATGGTATAAAATGTGAAGGTGCTCTTTTGGTTTGGTGTATAAGTGAGATTGAGGTTGAGCCCTGGGCTGTAGGTATTATAATGGTTGTCCAAGCTGCTCGTCATGTGGCTGGTCAAGATGGGGTTGCCCTCAGCATCCTCACCATACAAATCCTTTTCGGAAAGCGCCTCGCTCCTGCCACGATACAAATAGGTGTTGGTATAAGCGTTTATCGTCCATTTCTCGTTCTTCCAAACATAGGAAAGCCAAGGCATGAGATAAGGTTGCGATGAAACATTGCTGCCGAAACAGAAGAACTCGTTCCGTTTGATCTTGGCGTTCATCACAATGTTGATGATACCATCGGCATTGGTGGCGTAACGCGCCGAAGGGTTGCTTATGACCTCGATGCGGTCGATGGCATTGGCGGGCAAGGTCTGGATATAGGTCTTCAGGTTCTCTTTCGTGAGGTTTGAGGGTTGGTCGTTGATCCAAACCTCTACCGAAGAGGCTCCGCGCAAACTGATGTTGCCTTCCACATCCACACTCACGCCCGGCGCATTCTGCAAGGCATCTGAAGCCACGCCTGCCTGCACAGTCGGGTCGTCAGAGACTTGGTAGAGCGTTTTTTCGCCTTCCACCGAAAATAGCGGTCGCTCGGCGGTGATGGTGACGCCTTCCAAAAGCAAGGTATCCACCGCCATTTGGAGACTGTCGGCTTTTGGTTTGACTTCAGGAATTTCGACTTGGGCAAAAACAGCCGCAGTAAGTGTAGCAAATGCTGTTGCGAGAATCAGTTTTCTTGTTTTCATTGCATGGTACATTTTTGGGTTTGACCATACAAAAGTATAATGAAAAATCGGGCGATTCGCAAGGCTCGTCCCGTGGTAGAGACCTTTGCGGATGGCCCGTATTCAATTGTTTATAAATCAGACGGTTAAAAAGCGGACGGTAGAGACTTTTCTAAAACTATTGTTCAATAATCAACTCCTCATACGCATAGGTAACCTTCTTCCCCACATTGACCACCAGATAACTCGGTGTCACCTTGGTGTCGTTGAGGTTGTCGGTCATCACATACTGAACGCCGCCAAACTGACGCTGCTCACGCATGTGGAAATGGCCCATGATGACCAAATCGACATTGCTGCGGCTCATTAGATCCATGAATGCGTATTGCTCTTCCTGAGGCAGGTTGGCTGCCGGTGTGGTGGTGTAGTTGTACGAAGTACGGAACAGCCAATTGTGGCTGATGACGAAGCAATGGCGGTAGTCGCTGCGATGTTCCAACTGCCCCTCCAACCACTCCAACTGCCGCCGACCATGCGTGCCGTTGCCCGAGTCCAAGAAAATGAAAAGGTCTTGGTATCCGCCAACGGTCTTCACCGTCACAGTGTAGGTTGAGGTGTGGAAATATTGTTTATAGAAAGGGGCACAGTCATAGTACACGTCGTGATTGCCGAGAACGGGGAAAAAAGGGTCGTCCTTGGCCTGTGTCTCGGCATTGAAACGAATTGCCTCCGCCGCCATCCTGAAGCCCGCCTCACCGCTCTCGTTGGCTAAATCGCCGGCATGGATGGCAAAAAGAGCCTTCGGGTCATTGCGCTCTGCGGTGATGTAATGATACAGGCGGTCATTCTCGCCTTGTGGCTCGATGCTGTCGCGTTCAGCATAATGCGAGTCGGAGCAGGAATAGACATGGTACTCGTCGGGGGCATTCTCAATAACGGGCATTCCATTTTGGGCGTTATAGTCAAGCCAGTCGGCGACACGCTCTTCTGTGTCGCTGCGGTTGACAACCATACCAGCAATGTCCAAACGGTTGCAGCCTGTGACAAAAATCAGGACGACAGCAAATACGATAAGGTGTTGCTTTTTCACGGTAATCAAAGATTATAAGTGAAACCAAGATTGATGAAATAACCGTTGTATTGCGCAGAGAGGTTCAAGACACCGGAGGGGTGCAGTCCCATTTCGCCCAACAAGCGCCATTGTTCATTGATATCGTAATAGCCGTTGAGGGTATAGTAGAACAAGGTCACACGCTCGATGATGAACTCGCGTTGGTTGGAGATGCCAGCACCGATATTCCACGGATGATACTCATCAAACAGATGATACTGCACATCGAAGACCACATTCATCGGCTCAAATATGGTACCCATGCCACCGTTAAGGCGCAAGGGAATTTCAGCAATATACCGGTTGCAAAGACCCAACTTGAAGTTCCAATGGATGTTACGGTAGCCGAGGCTGAGCATACCGCTAAATTCCTGAAGTCCGTACGCCTTGAACCGACGGTAAAGGTAGCGGTTTTCAAGATAAAACAGCCCTTCATTGTTCCAACCTTCGAACAATGCAATTTGATAGGCTAAATTGAAAAAGGTCTTGTCAGGGCCAAATTTAAATCCGTAATTCAACCCATGTTCGTTGGACATCCTGCAATCAAAGGCAAGCACAGTTGAAGGCTCAAAGCCTCCCGCCCTTGTGTAATCGGCCTCCAAAAGGAATCTCTCCCTCAAAAAACCTTGTGCTTGACTGAATACTGCGGCCAATACAAGGAAACTGAGTAACAAGACCTTTCTCATTACTAAAAAACAGAATATGAATTGTTAAATCTGGCCGTTGACAAAGTCCCAATTCACAAGCGGCCACAAAGCGGCCAAATGGTCGGGACGGCGGTTCTGATAGTCAATGTAATAGGCGTGTTCCCACACATCGAAGGTCAGCAGGGGCTTCAGGCCGTGCTTTACCGGATTATTGGCATTGGTCTCCTGAGTGATGACCAACTTTTTGTCAGAGTCGATGGAAAGCCACACCCAACCAGAACCGAACAAAGTCGCGCCTTTTTTGGCAAACTCTTCTTTAAAGGCGTCGAAGCTGCCAAATTGCCGGTCAATTAATGTAGCAATTTCACCCGTAGGCTTGTTGTCGGTTTTCGGGGCACGGAACTGCATGAAATAATGGTTGTGGTTCATGATTTGGCCCGCATTGTTGAACACGCCACCGTCGGCGGTCTTCACGATGTCCTCTAAGGGCATGTCCTCAAACTTGGTGCCTACGATAAGGCCGTTGAGGTTGTTGACATAGGCTTGCAAATGCTTGCCGTGGTGGAAGCCGATGGTTTCTTTGCTGATGACAGGCTCCAGAGCGTTTGCCTCATAAGGCAATTTGATGAGTTCGTATTTCATACTGAAGTATTTTGAATTAATTTGATTGCAAAAATAGATAAAAAAGTGAAATGCCCATGGCATTCCGAAACTTTTTAAGGCATGTCCTGACAAATTCTTCCATGTCTTAACAAGCTGAATGAGCCTATGGGCATTTCAAGAAGGCCTAATCGGCCTATTCTTCATTGATTCATAAACATTTGATAGAGCGGAGAGTCAGGTTCCGTCTTCAAGCGTTTCAGTGCGCGGTCGCGGATTTGGCGGGTGCGCTCTCGCGAGATGTTGAGTTTCATGGCAATCTCCTCAAGGGAGTATTCACGCGAAGTGCCCAAGCCGAAGTACATGCAGATGATGGTGCGCTCCTTCTCGTTGAGCATGTCTAACGAACTTCGGATGGCCTTGCTCGTCGACTCCCGCTCCACCACAGCATCCGTCTGCGGCTCGTCCTCTGCGACAAATATGTCCAAAAAATTGGCATCGTCTTTGTCATCCAAAGGCGCATCGGTTGACACGGTACGCGAATTGAGGTTCATCAGTTGCTCCACCTTGTCCTCCTGCATGTTGAGTTCATCGGCAATCTCCTTGACAGTGGGATGGCGTTCCAGCTTCTGCTCCAAAAGCGACACGGCCTTCTTCACCTTGGCCAATGCGCCCACCTGATTCATGGGCAGACGGATAATGCGTGCCTGCTCAGCCACAGCTTGCAGAATACTCTGGCGAATCCACCACACGGCATACGAGATGAACTTGAAGCCGCGTGTCTCATCGAAACGCTGGGCGGCTTTTACCAAACCGAGGTTGCCCTCGTCAATCAGATCTTGCAGGCTGAGGCCTTGGTTCTGATACTGCTTGGCCACCGAAACGACAAAGCGCAAGTTGGCCTTAACAAGTCTGTCCAAAGCGGCCTGATCGCCCGCCTTGATGCGTTGAGCCAGTTCGACCTCCTCATCGGTGGTCAGCAGGCTCTCCTTCGCAATGTCGGCCAGATACTTGTCCAAAGTCCCGGCATTGCGGTTGGTGATTTGCTTTGAAATTTTCAGTTGTCTCATTTCTTCGTAATCTTTTTATTGTTTTCATTTAGGTTGCAAAGTTTTGGTTTCATTTTCTCTCTCATCACACCTATCTCCTCTTTCTAATTTTTACATAATCTTCCGTCTTGGTGAGCGGCGGATTCTTGTCCGTTTTGCTCCCAATCTAAAGATAAAACACTAGCAATAATCGTACCGAAACCTAAGTTTCTCAAGAAAAAAAGTGAAATACACTTTGTTTTAGTAGTAGAACGAGCCCATCATGCCGTTGGGATACACGCCTTCGATGGTGGTGCGGCGCGAACGGCCATTTTTCAGTGCCTTCTCAAGGTCGGTCTTGCTGTTGACCGCATAACCGTTCACCTTGGTGATGACGAAATTGACGGGAACGCCGGAATTCATGAAGCGGCCTTCGCGAATTTCTACAATCTTCAAGCCTCCTTTGATGTTCAGACGGCTCATGTCATTCTGATCGATAGGTTGAAGCATTAATCCAAATGTGGAGTTGAAGTATGCATCGCCATTTTTGACCAGATTCACATTGCCTGCCTCATTCAGCAGGGTCAATTCATAATGATGATGGTGGCCGTTGCGGTTTACTTCAACATCCACTTTGTCGCCGGGACGGTATTGACCAATGCTTTCCTTGAGTTGGGTGGTGGAATTTACCTTTTTGCCATTGATGGCCGTAATTACATCGCCGGCTTTCATGCCTGACAATTTGGCAGCACCGTCTTCTGTAATCTCGACAACATACACACCTTCAATATTTTCCAAGCCTTCCTTCTCGGCCAATTCTTGGGTAAGCTCAGCTATCTGCACACCAAGATAGCCACGCTGGGCGGTGCCATAGAGTAACAGGTCGTCGACCACCTTGCGGACGATGTTGGACGGGATGGCAAAGGAATAGCCTTCGTATGAACCTGTATGCGAAGCAATGGCGGCATTAATACCTACCAACTCGCCCTTAGTGTTCACCAAAGCGCCACCACTGTTGCCCGGATTGACGGCAGCATCGGTCTGAATGAAAGATTCCACCGATGTGCCTTCACCCAAAATGCTGAGGTTGCGGGCCTTGGCGCTCACAATACCTGCCGTTACAGTCGAAGTCAGATTGAAGGGGTTGCCAACGGCCAACACCCATTCTCCGATACGCACATTGTCGGAATCGCCAAAGACGAGGAACTGTAAGTCGGAAGCCTCCACCTTGATTAAGGCCAAGTCTGTGGTCGGGTCGGTGCCAATGATGGAAGCCGTCTTCTTCACCTTATTATTAAAGGTAACCTCCACCTCGTCAGCTCCTTCCACCACGTGGTTGTTGGTAACGATATAGCCGTCGGGCGTCAGCACCACGCCGGAGCCGTAAGCCACCATGGTATTGCTACGGCTCTGACCCGGATAGCCATAAATCTGTCCGAGCAAAGCTCCGAAGAAGTCCTCGTAGGTGTTGCTTTGTCTCACCACCTTGGTCATGATATGCACAACTGCATCAACGCTACTTTCGGCGGCGTCAACGAAGTCGGGAGTGCTCTCGTTAGACACAAAAGCCGTCCGCTGCACTTTAGGTTGTTGAACCTGTTCGATTTGCGAAACAGGTTCCTGCTGTTGTTTGTTCCGGTTCAGATTTTCATCCGATTTTTGGGTCAGGTTACCACATGATGTCGCCATCAACAGTCCGGCAAACATCCACATCATTCTCACTTTTCTCATCTTATCTAAGTTTTATGGTTTCTTTTTCTTTAGTCTAATTAATGCGTTTTTTCAACCTTTATTGCGCAAAAAAGCGTATTTTTGTCGATAATTAAGGTGGATGATGGTTATCAAAAAATGTGCCAGCATGCAAACAAACCAATCAAGTAATTTCAACTAACCATACAAGTATGTTCATCAAAAACGACACGATAACGCTCCGCTGCGCCGAGCCTAAGGATGCCGAACAAATCTATCAGTGGGAAAATGACCGCGACATCTGGCGGGTCAGTGGGACACATGTGCCCTTTACCCATTTTCAAATCGAGCAATTTTTGCTGAGCAACAATGATTTGTTCAGTCAAAAGCAACTGCGTTTGATGATTGAGCTGAACGAAACCGAAGAATCCGTCGGCTGCATCGACATTTTCGACTACGACGGCATCAACCAACGGGCGGGATTGGGCATTCTCATCGACAAGGCATTTCGCCAACAGGGTATCGCCAAGGAGGCGCTTGCTTTGTGCATAGACTATCTTTTCCAAAACCTCATGCTGCATCAGGTGTATTGCTCCATCGACGAACTGAACACCGCAAGCAAAAAGTTATTTGAAAGTCAGGGATTTGCACCATGCGGAAGACGAAAACAATGGTTGAAAACGCCAAATGGATATTTAGATATTTTTGATTATCAACTGATTAATATGATTTAATCCTTGATTTACCTAACCGACACTGTAGCTTTCAAAAGTTGAATTCATTCCTTATATTCAAAATCATTGTTGTCCGATAAAACTCGGTTAATCGACTAATCTGCTTGTATATTATTGATAAACAGAAGATAAAAAATTTCTATCCTCCTATTAAAAAAGCAAGCCCTGCCTGTCGAATAAGTTTTGCTGTTCCAAATTTTGC
>JBHACT010000109.1:0-18437 GCA_041854745.1 Candidatus Limimorpha sp.
GCAAATAATTTATTGTCAAATGATAAAACAGTCGTATCTTTGCACCTGTAAACCAAATGTTAAACAGCGGTTGTCCGGCAGATTAATGGGTTCTGTCTGTTTTGATGACCAAAAAGTGAATAAATAGAACCCACCATAAGCAAAACTTGAAAAATCAAGCCTGCAAATGTAACCAATAATTCATTTGATTTCACATTTAATTAATAAAAATTTCTTTCTGAATGTAGATCAATTAATTATAACATGATTCATCTGCCCAACCCCGCTGTCATGCACTGCAAAAAAGCGGAAAACAAGCCGAATTGCCAAAGAACTCGGACAAATGTTTCACTTCTCCAACCACTCCAAACTGAAATTATAGAACACCATGGAATAACCCAAGGTGTCGCCGTTGGATTCCTCCACATAAAAACCAATGCTGTGGTCGGGCAGGATACAGAGCGAGGAATAGGCCGAAGCGTATGGAACGATACATTTGCTCACGGGCCATGTTTGGCCTTCGTCGTAGCTGACATACACTGTCACCTTCTCGCGGTGCTCGGGCGCAGGCAAAGAATGCAGCAGGATATTCTTTTCAGCACCCTCTTTCACAGATGAATAGCGTATAATATCGCCGTTGCAGGCAGTAGCCACAAGGTCGCTCCAAGCGGAGGTTTCGGTGTGCCAAGTGGTTCCTCCATCCTCGGAGATATTGTACCAGCGTTCCCCTTCGTTTCGAATGCTCATCAGTATGCGACCGTCGGCGAGTTCCACCACCTTAGCTTCGTCGCCGCGCTGCGAGGCTCGGCCTGAGATATGCCAAGTCTCGCCGTTGTCGTCGGAATAGACGACATAGTTGCATGCTGCCCATTCCTCGGTGTCGCGGACAGCGAGGACGAACATGATACGCCCCGTGGAGGTCAGCAGACCGTTGCCCGAGGCGAAAAAGGCCGACCACCATGTACGGCTTACCTCATTTTCGCACTTCGCACCATAAAGTTCATCAGTGATGTCTTTTGGCGCTGTCCATGTCTGACCGTTGTCGTAACTCCTTGCGATATAGGTGCGTTGAGGATTTTCGGGACGACCTTGCCAGAAGCCACAGCCCCCCACAAAAGCCGCCAAAAGGCCGCCATCGTCATTGGTGCGCACCAAAGCGCAGTCGCCGAAGCCCTTCCCCACCCCTTGACCTTGCACTAAGGTGTAAGGCTCGCTCCAAGTACGACCGCCATCAGTGCTACGGTTGATGAGGATGTCGATGTCTTCGGGCAAGTCGGTGTTATTGAATTTCCGCTTGTCAGTAGCCACCACGAGAGAGCCATCCTTAGCCGTGATGATGGCGGGAATGCGGTAATTCCTTGAGCCATAGTCGCCCGGGCGGTAAAGCACCGTGCGCAGGCGAATGGAATCGGGGTCGGATTCTATCGGTTGTTCGGATGGATTGGAGTTGCCGCAGGATACCATAGCGAGACCAAGGGCAAAGGCAAAGAGTGTAATTTGATATTTCATGACAATGTATTTTCAGACCTCAAAAATATAAAAAATCCCCGTATCAAGTCAGTGAAACGGAAAATACTTGACATTTTATAGTGCGAACCGACATTTCCCGAAATACCATCATCGCAGGCAATTCCTCGCTTTTGTTCTTGGCCTTCGGGGAACGATTACTTGAAAAACATCGTAAAAATCGTCATTTGGCTGTCGCTTTGTTCGAGAACGAGATTGCCATTGTGGCGCACCATAATCTGCTTTGAAAGGCTCAGGCCAATGCCCGTACCGTTCGGCTTCGTGGTATAGAATGGGATGAAGATTTCCTCAATCTGCCGCAGTGGGATGGCTTTGCCGTTGTTCGTCACGCGGATGACGGTCTGGTCCTCGGTGTTCAGGTCGGCGGTAATACGGACAGAAGTCGCGCCAGCCTGCACTGCGTTCTTAATCAAGTTGTTGAACACTTGTACAATTTGTCCCTCGTCAGCAAAGATAAGCAAGTCGTTGGCTTTGGCGGTGTAGGTCAAAGAGGCACCTTGCTCGGCAATTTTGGCCTTGTTGAGGCGCAGCACCCTTTCGACCAGTTCGTCCACCATTACGGCCTTGCGCACAGGTGGTGCCACCTGCGTGAAGTTGCGGTACGACTCCACGAAGCGAATCAGGTCTTTGGAAGAAGCGGAAATTGTTTCCAGACCCGCCTTCATGTCCACCTCCTCCGATTTCAAGAGCGTGTCGCTCAACGAGGCGATGGGCGCGACAGTGTTCATGATTTCGTGTGTCATCACACGAAAGAGCTTGCTCCACGAGGCTTCCTCGTTGACGGCGTTGCGCCGCTCGAAGATGCCCCGAATACGGTTTAGGGCACGGTTCAAGGAGGATTTTTCCTTAAAACGGAAGTTCAGTTCGCCGTCCTCCAAGGCATCCATCATGTACGACACCTTTTTCGCATCGTAATGCCGCACCAGATACCGTGTTACCACAACGGACCCCACAACCGCAGCCAGCACCACCCATATCCACAGCAAAACGCTCATATCCCATACTTTTTCAAACGGTTATACAATGTCGGTCGGCTCATTTTCAAGGCCTTGGAAACAAGCGTAAGATTGCCATTGTATTTCTTCAGGGCCTCGCGGATCATCTTTTCCTCGTAGTCCTCCATCGACTCAATGCGCTGCTGGCTGTTTATGCTTATCAATTCCATGTCGCTGATTTTCAAATCCTCGACACGGACAAGTTCCGTTTCGGAATAGATGACTGCCTTCTCGATACAGCCCCTCAGCTCGCGTATGTTGCCATTCCAACGGCAACGCAGCAAGAGTTGCTTGGCTTCGTCGGAAAGGCCTTTTGCCTTTCGGGGATAATCAGCGGCGAATTCCTTCACAAAAAGTTCCGCCAAACTGATGATTTCGTCGGGGCGTTCGCGCAATGGCGGCAGGTGCAAGGGCATAGCGTTGATACGATAATACAAATCCTCGCGGAAGCTGCCCTCCTTGACCATTGTCTTTAAGTCGCGGTTGGTGGCGCAAATCAATCGGATATCGATGGGCACCGACTTGGTGTCGCCCACCTTGGTGATGCTGCGGCTTTGCAGCACGCGCAACAGTTTGGCTTGCTGGTTCAGCGGCAGGTTGCCGATTTCGTCCAAGAAAAGCGTGGTGCCGTTGGCCAGTTCGAACTTCCCGATATGGTCGGCATGGGCATCGGTGAAGGCACCTTTGACATGACCGAACATCTCGCTCTCAAACAAGGTGTCGGTTATTGCGCCAACATCCACACTCACCATAGGCTTGCCTGCCCGATATGAAAGGCGGTGTATCTCATTGGCCAGCACATCCTTACCCGTTCCGTTTTCGCCTGTAATCAAGATGGTGGCGTCGGTCGGGGCCACCTTTTCCACCTCGTAGCGAAGTTTCGTCATGGCTTCACTCTCGCCCCATTGCATGGCCGGTGAAACCGAAGCTGTTTCATGCGGAGCGGATTGTTTGTGTTTCTTGCAGGCCTCTTCGAGGGTGGCGAGCAGTTTGGCATTGTCCCAAGGCTTTGCCACGAAGTCGAAAGCACCGCGTTTCATGCCCTCCACCGCGAGGGGGATTTCGGCGTAGGCCGTGAAAAGCACCACCTCCACCTGAGGGAAGTCGCGTTTGAGTTCCGAGAGCCAAAAAAGGCCCTCGTTGCCCGTGTTGATGTCGGTATCGAAATTCATGTCGAGCAGCACCGTGTCGGGCTTGAACTTCAGCATCGTATCCATCAGGACTTTGGGCGAGGCGATGAGTTCTACCTCAGCAAAACGCATCGGCAGCAGGATCTTCAGTGCCGAGCGAATGCCAGCGTTGTCATCGACAACTAATATCTTGGATTTGAGTTTGGGCATGATTTTTCGTCTCTTTTCTTATCAACAAAAATACTACAATTTTCGCCATAATTACACTTTATTGATGAAAAATGTGATTTTTACACAATTTTCTCAGATGGAATGGATTTCATTCTTTCTGCAACGCCTCCGCAGGATTGGTTTTCGCCGCTACCATTTCAAAATTAATACATCAGTCCAATCATCCAAAGGGGGAGTTTGTTGCCATGTGGCGATTCTATGTCGTCGGCCAAAACAAATGAGTTGGGTAAATCGGCAATCTGTTCAAAAGACTTGCCTTCCCCTCCCACCTCGAAAATCCACTTGCCGTCAACTTTGAAATCACCTTGCTGCTTCCCATATTCAACAGTATGCTGATAACCCAACTGGTTGACAGCAAAGCACTCGCGTGCCGTGCCAATCTTAACCGGCGTTGTGGCCAAAGCATAAAGAAGGTTGGGGTTTTCAAGATAAATCTTGTCGGGCTTCTGCATCTTTTTCACCGAAACGAGGTCACTGTAAAGAAGATTCAACAGTTTTGCGTCATCCAGATGGCTCAGATATTCGATGACGGTGTTACGCTGTAGCCCAATCATTGAGGCCATCTTTGAAATGTCAACATCGAAAGGAACCTGCTGCGCCAGCACATTCAGCAACGCCTTTATTTTTCTGCAATTGCACGGATTAACTTTGCGAAGTTGTGGCAACTCTACATCGATTACATAATTTGTTATCTGTTCAATAAGCGGACAATAATCGATCGGATTTTTCAGATAAAAAGGATAATACCCGAACTTGAGATATTCGTGGAAATGCTGGAGCGGGCGGCACTTGCTGTTGACCTCCGCCGCCACTTCTTTAGGATTTGCGAGCAGCACTTCCAGAGGATGGCATGGCAGGCGGATGCCTTTATAAAACTGAAGATACTCTCCAAAGGAGAGTCCCGGCATATAATAACAGCGGCAACGGCGTGATAGGTCAGCATCGCCGTCAATCAGCTTGAGCAGTGACGACCCGCTAAGTATTATTTGAAGATTAGGATATATTTCAGCCACTTCCTTCACCTCGCGGCTCCAATTCTCATATTTGTGCGCCTCATCAAGCACCAAAAGCCTGCCGCCGTGTTTGTAGAACTTCTCTGCAACTTCAAGAATGGAATGTTGTGTGAAATACGAGAAGTCGAGAGAGCAATAAAGCACCTCCTCGCTCCCCACACCATATTGCTGCCTGATGTGCTGCCTCAGCAAGGTGGATTTGCCCACGCCTCTTGGTCCTCTGATACACAACATGGGAGCATCCCAGTTGACATGATTCATGAAGCCTCTCACAATGTCCATGCTGGTTGCGTTGAGCATGGCAGCCTGTTTTTCAAATAACAATTCCATAGTCTACTAGTTTTGTATGCTTTTTATGAAAAGCAAAAATGTAATAAATATGCTTTTTACAGAAAGCAAAAATAGACATTTTTTGAATATTGCGCAAAAAAAGTGAAAAAATGTATTTCGATCTGCTATTCATTCCTTCTGCAACGCCTCCGCAGGATTGGTTTTCGCCGCCCGTAAAGTTTGCCAAAGGACGGATAAGAACGCCATCAAAACGCCGAGGACGACTGCCACGACGATGACCCAGCCGTAATGTTCGATACGATAGGCGAAACGGTCCAAATACTTACCACAGAACCAGATAGCGAACGGCGTTCCGATGAGGGCCGCGATGCCGACCAAAATCATGTAGCTTTTCACCGTGCGCCACAGCTCGCGCCGTACATTGCTACCGAACACCTTGCGAATGGCAATGCTCTTGGTGCTCTCCGCGCTGTAATAGGTGCTCATGGCAATGAGACCGAGTAGCGAAATCAACACCGAAAGGAGCATGAACAGTTCGAGCAGGCGCATGGCCATCTTTGCGGGCTGGAGCTGCACATTGATCAGGTCTTGCACATAGCCATTTTGCGCTGGCTCGACATAAGTGCCGTTTTTGGCCTCGGAATAGTCGGCGTAGGCGAGCAAAATGGCTTTTTCGGTTTCTTTGTAATCACCTGAAACATCAATCATTACTCCGTTTCCCCACAACAAATCCTCGTCCTTGGCAATGATAATCGCCGAAAACTGGTTAGGTTTGGAGGCCGATGCCGACCTTGTCGGGATGTCCTCATAAATGCCGCCAACAGTCTCGGGGTTGCTGCCATTGATACGCACACGCCGTGCATAATACTGCGCCGTTGAGTCGTTCAAAGCAAGCTTTTCAGCCAAAGTTTTGGACATCCACACCGAGTTGGTGCACGGCACGCCAAAATCATCCACTACTTGCAGTTCAAGCATATCGAAATAGGTCTCATCGCAAAGGATGAGTTGCATGTTCACCGTTTCACTCTCAGGCGTGGTGACACTGGTGCCCATGTTCAACTGACCCGCAAAACCGCGTCCATAGCCCACCGCGCTCACATTCGGAATCTTCTCCAAACGATCGATGAACGGTGCCAAATCAGCATAATCCCGTGCCCAAGATTGAATCGAATACAATCCCTTGGAGCGCATGTTGATGGGGCGGTTTATCATGTGGCGCATCTGCACCTCCATCAGGATAGCCATAGCGAGAAGAACAACAGTGACCGTGTTTTGGAACACGATGAAAACCTTGCTGAACAACATCTTGCTCCGACGACGATAGGTGCCGCGCACGATGTCGATGGGCGCGAAACGCGAAGCCACGGCAGCAGGCGCGATGCCTGCCAACACGCCCAACAGCACGATGGCACCGAGATAGGCTGCCACAATGCTCGCCGACCAGTTGAAACGGATGGGAACGAACTGTTCAAAGGGCGCGTCAATGCCCACTTCGCCACCCGAAACGCTTTTCAACAAGCCGTTCATCATCGGGAGCAGGGCATAGGCCACCAAAAATGCCAAAACGAAGCACACCGCCGTAAACAACACGGACTCAATGATATACTTCATAACAATTCGGCCTTGCGTGGCTCCGTGGAGCCGTCGTGTGGCCATCTCCTTGGCGCGTTTTCCCGAAAGGGCCATGTTGAGGTTGATGTAGTTGAAAATGGCTGAAAGCAACAGCAGCAACACCATCACGGTCAGCATTTGCAACACGGGTTTGTTGCCTTTCTTAAACATCCACTGGTTTTCGGCGAAAAAGACCTCCGACAAAGTGTAAATCGGCATGGCCTTCACGAAACTTCCGGAATAATTGGGCAAACCCACCTCCTCGACTTTCTTTGCAAACTGCTCACGGTCAGTGCCTTCGTTGACCTTAAGCAAAGTCATATACTGCCCAACGGTACTGAACGGCTTTTGCTCGTTGACGGCATAAAGTTCGTCAAATTCGGCATTGAGAAACACATCGGTGTAAGGCACCATCGAGTTTGTGGCATCCTTGAAGACACCACAAATCATGCTTTCGATTTTGTCATCGAAATAAGTGATTTTGATTGGTTTACCGATGGGATTGCCGTTGAAGACACGCTTGGCGAGCGACTCTGAGACGAGGCAATGTCCTTGGCGGCGGAACTCATCTATGCTGCCGTCAATGAGTGTCAGACTCGGGAAGAGCTCAAAGAGTTCGGGGTCGGCCTCATTGATGACGGCACTCACAGGCTCGTCGTCGATGGTGATATAGCCTGCGTCGTCGGCATTGGCGATACGGCACACGGCCTCGGCTTCGGGCAACTCGGCCTCGAAGACGGCCTTGTCCCACCACGACAGCATGATATAGCTTTGGTTTCCAACGGCATAGATACGCTTGCCAAGGGGATTGCCGTAAGCGACAGCATACTGCTGATAGACATAATTGCCGATTAGGATGACGAATGCGATGGAAACAATGAGGCCTACGGCTTCGATAACGGTGTAGAGCTTATTGCGGCTTAGGAATTTGATGTAACTGCTCATTATTGTTGGATTAACTTTGTTGAAAACTTCGATTTGTTTATTCGTTTGATCGTCTTTTCCCATTTCGGGTCTTTGCCCCCCTTGCCTACTCTTAGAATGACTCTCATCCGAGGCTTGGGCATAAGCAATGTTGGCAGAGGTTGCACTATGCTACACCGCCTGCCAAATATCCGCCGCCCCTACAGGGCCACCTATGGGCAACGGCCTATGGCCACGGCTACTTCAAACCAAAATGGAAGTTTCTCCTTCGGATGAAGTTGCCGTAGTCATAGGCCATAAGCCCTCGGCCATTACAGTTGCGACAAGACTTCCTCTACAATCTTACCGTCGAAGAGGTTGATAATGCGCTCGGCGTAGCCGGCATCGCGCTGCGAGTGGGTTACCATCACGATGGTGGTACCTTCTTTGTGCAGGTCGGTGAGCAGGTCCATCACCTCCTTGCCGTTCTTCGAATCGAGATTACCTGTGGGCTCGTCAGCAAGGATGAGCTTGGGGTTGGCTACCACGGCGCGGGCAATGGCCACACGCTGCTGCTGGCCGCCCGACAGCTGCTGTGGAAAGTGTTCCGAACGGTGCTTGATGGCCATGCGCTCCATGATAGCGCTGACACGCTGTTTACGCTCGGCAGCAGGGATATTCATGTAGCGCAGCGGCAACTCTATGTTCTCATACACATTCAACTCATCGATGAGGTTGAAGCTCTGGAACACGAAGCCGATGTTGCCCTTGCGGAACTTGGTACGGTCCTTTTCCTTGAGGTCGCCGACCTGTTGTCCGAGGAGTTCATAGATGCCCTCAGTTGGGTTGTCCAAAAGGCCGAGGATGTTGAGCAAGGTGGACTTGCCACAGCCCGAAGGGCCCATGACAGCGACAAATTCACCGTCTTTGATTTCGAACGAAACGCCGTTCAACGCGAGGGTTTCAATTTCTTCCGTGCGGAAGATCTTCACTAGATTTTCTACTTTAATCATTGCTTTAAGTGTTTAATGGTTTATTGAATAATTGTTGGTCTAATTGTTTGATTTATTTCTTTTTTCTCGGTCGTTGATGGGGTGCCACGGGTCGCGACCCGCAGCCAGTATGGTTACGCCCCTTCGGGGCGACTTCTGCCTTCTAAAAAACAAGCACATCACTGTCGCCAAAGTTGTCATACGATGATGTAATCACCCTCTCGCCCGGCACGAGGCCTTCCACGACTTCGTAATACTGCGGGTTCTGGCGACCGATACGGATGTCGCGACGCACGGCCTTGCTGCCATCGTCTGACATCACATAGATCCACTTGCCTCCGGTCTTCTGATAGAAGGCACCACGCGGGATGAGCACTGCCTCCATAGGCTGACCGAGCTGCAAGTTAAGATAATAGGTCTGACCGCTGCGGATGTTCTCCGGCTGCTGCCCGACAAATTTGAAGTCGGCCTTGAACTTGCCATCGCGCACCTCGGGAAACACTTTGCGAATCTGTGCCTGATAACGCTCGCTCTGCCGCTCAAAGGTAGCCTCAAGGCCTGCCGAAATACGGTCGATGTAATGTTCGTCGATTTGGGCCTCAATCTTGTAGCTGTCGAGGTTGTTGATTTGCCCGATACGCGAACCTGCTACCACCGACTGTCCGAGAACGGCATCCAAAAGACCAAGTTCGCCGTCGATGGGTGCCTTGATGGTGAGGTTGTCCTTGCGCTTGCGAATCATCATCATGTTTACACGCATGTTCTCAAGACTTTCGCGCATTTGAGTGATTTCCACCGAGCGGTAAAGGCTGTCCTGTTTGGCGCGGTTCATCACGAGGCCGAGGCGGTCGTTGGAGAGTTCGAAGTCTTCTTTCGCCTTCAGAAAGTCCTCGCGAGCGATGAGGCCATCTTCGTAAAGTGCTTTCTGCGCCTCGAAGGTACGGCGGTTGCGGCGCACCTCCATCTGTAGTTGCAATTTCTCCTGCTCTACACTCAGCTTCTGCTGCTCCATCTGAATCATCGTGTTGCGCAGAATGTTCTCTTTTTCGGCGAGGTCGGCCTCGGAGTTGAGAATCTGCATGTCGAGGTTCTCGTTGCTGAGATTCAAGATGACATCGCCCGCCTTCACGCGGCTGCCTTCCTCGGTAACGATTTGTTGCACCACACCGCCTTCCAATGGGCTGATTTGAACTGTGGTCATGGGCGCGACCTGTCCGCTGAGGCGAATATAGTCGTTGAACTCGCCCAAAGTTACCATCCCGATACTGACACTGTCGGCTTCGACGCGCAGTTTTTTCGCATCATCCCTGAAGATGAGCCAAAGGATAAAGAAGATGAGCAAAGCCCCGCCCCAATACGGTAGCGCCTTCTTGGTGAATACGAGGGCGATGCCTTTTTTCTTTTCGATTCTACGATCCATTGAGTGTTCCATATTTGTTGAATTGTTTAATTGTTGATTGTTTAATTGTTTAGTTGACACGGGTTTGCGGGACTTTTCTGCCACTTCGTGCCATTGCGGAGAGAGTGGAGCCATCCACATTCGTGTAATTCGTAGTTTTTATTTGTTGTTTCATTTTTCACTCCTTTTTCAGTGCATTGACAGGATTCATCCGTGCAATTCTATTGCTACTCAACACAACCACAACGGTTACGATGAGGAGGACGGCCAAAGCACCTGCAAGAAAATATAAAGGTGAAAGACCAATGCGCTCGGCGAACTGCTCCAACCACTTGCGGGCGACAAAGAAGGTAGCAACGCTGGCCAAAACCGCCATCACCAACGAGAGCTTCAGCACATCCCACGCGAAGATGCGCAACACCTCCGATGCCGTCGCGCCGTTGATTTTACGGACGGCCATCTCCTTGCTTCTTCGGTTCGACTCGTCGCGAATGAAACCAATGAGGCCGAGCACAGCTATCATCACGGCGAAAATGGAGCCGATGAAAACGGTGTTGCGCGTCTTGCGGCTATCTTCATACGCCGAGCGCATTTGGTCAGAATAGACGCGCAACTGCACCTCTTTCCCATTGAGGACTTCGGAGATAACGGCGGTCAATTCTGCTATCGTGGTTTCGTCTATCTTATTCACTTTGAATACAATATGCGGCATATAGGATTTCCCGTCATCCAAGCTACCATAAAAACGCACGCTTGGACGGGTGTCCCAATTCACGAGGCTGCCAATGCGGATATTACGGTACACGCCTGAAATAGTGAAGGGTGGCAAAGTACCCATTCCCGAATCTCCATGTCCCGTGATTCGAATCTGTTTGCCTACCGCACCGTCACTCCAGTCGGCGAAGTCATTCATTCGCTTCACAAAACTCTCACTCACAACCATTTCTGTAGAATCAGCGGGTGCACGACCTGACACAAACTCCATCCCAAAAAGGTCGTAAAAATTCTCTGTGGCTTCGTATTGGTCGGCCACATTGAACAATTCGCGGTCATCGTCGGGAAGATAAACATTGTCACCATTCGAGCCCCTATAAGGCAGGTCGTAACACGCTGCAATTTGGATGACTTCCGACGCTTGGTCGAGGGCATCCACTACGCGTTGCTGGGCGGCTTGATTGCCATCATACATTTCCACAAACAGCACATTTTCATAATTGTACCCCGGATTGTCGTTAGCCATTTTCCGATA
Organism: Candidatus Limimorpha sp.; assembly: GCA_041854745.1. GTDB lineage: Bacteria > Bacteroidota > Bacteroidia > Bacteroidales > F082 > Limimorpha. The sequence goes on from JBHACT010000109.1 coordinate 11,321, forward strand.
TTGCAACGCAATAATCATCAACATAGAAACGATAAGGACATTGATAAATACCTGAACACCAAGCAATCCGATTTTCCAACGGCGAGAATTTTCGGTGTAGTTGCGGAAAGCCACCGAAACGGGAATGCGCATGTAAAGTTGCGCCGGTACAAAGACCGAAACGAGCAAGACAAGCAACAACACCGCCCCTATAGTCCAAATGCTTTTCGGAACGAGAAGCGTCTCAAAAGGTACACCTAACAAATTCTGAATCAATCCTTTTGATGCAAAGATGTTGGCCGCCGCCAAAGCCAAGGCCAACAACAGGTGAATCAAAGCTTCGCGTGCCAACAAAGTATGAATGTTTAAGGCATTGGCACCATAGCACTTGCGCACCCCGATTTCCTTGGCGCGACGCACCATTGCCGAAATGACAATGAGGATATAGTTGAGCAAACTGATGAGAATCAACAATGCAGCTATGACAGAAAGCAAAATCACCATTGAATGAACCGAAGGTTCCTTGAGGTGGGTCTTGCCGAAAGGGGTGAGATAATACCACAGCCTCGTGCCGCTCTTTTCAATCTCCTCCAAAGGCTGGTGTGCCTCCTGCATCTTGCGAATGGCATTATCAAGCAATTGTGGATCAACACCTTGGTACAACTTCACGAAGCCTGCATAGCGGTCATTGCCCACCCAATTTTCAGTACTGCTTTTGGGATAACTCTCCATCGAAAGCAATAAGTCGGAATCCAACGAACCATTTTTCGGGAAGTCCTTGAACACACCTTCGATAGTCATTTTCAAGTCGGTATGATCTTCATTACAGACAACTTTCCCAAGACATTCCTCCACACCGCCAAGTTTTTTGGCAAACGATTCCGAAACCATCAAACATTTCGGTTGGGCCAACACTTTAACAGGGTCACCAGCCAAAATCGGGCGATCGAACACCTTGAAGAAACAGGAATCGACCAAGCGCAAATTGCCCGTAATGACATTGCCAGTTTCATCCAAGTAACGATTTTTGCTGAAATAAAACGTCGTCCTTGTGGCTTCTTCCACGCCAGGCACCTCCGTCTTGAAGCCCAGAGCCACCGCACCACTCACTTGGGAGTAATCACCACCTTCGCCTTGTTGTTCATAACGGGTCCGAATACGGTAAATTCTGTCCACATCTTTATAGAAACCGTCGTAAGACAGTTCAAAGCACACTTTGGCAATCAGTACGATACCAATGGCGAGACCTATCCCGAGGGAGAGGATTTTAATCAGGTTGTCGGTTGGTCTGTTCATCGTTTTATTTGTTTAACTGTTTAATATACGGGATTCCAGCGTAATAAGCTACAACACTGCACTTGATAAAATACCGGAGCCGTGCATTGAGGTGCTCGGCGAGAGCGTTGAGATAGGCATTGGAGGCGGTTTGGTATTCGATGGACGAAATCAATCCTTGCTCGAAACGCTTGGTATTCAGCGCGAAGGCCTCTTTCTGCAAGGTGGCGCGGGTGGCGGCTTGGCGCAAGGCACCGGCACTACCGTTGCGGTCGGCGATGGCGCGGCGCACCTCGGCCTCCACCGTCTGAAGGGTTTGCTCGTAGTCGGCACGGGCACGGTCGTAAGCGTTCTTCTTCCGTGCGATGTTGGAATGTGACGAGAGGCGGCTGAAAATAGGAATGCTCAACGAGAGTTGCACATACTGGCCGCTGTTGTTCTTCAACTGTTCGAAATAGGGCGTGGGCACAAAGCCATCCATGCCCGGATAGGTGAAGAAACTCGACGACCATCCGCCATAAAGCGAGAGCGTGGGCAACAACTGCCAGCGAGCCGTTTTCAGGGCAAGGCGGGCGTTCCTCATCGTGCCTTCGGCCAAAGCCACCTCGGGCATCCGTCGTTGGGCCTGATCCACCAACACGGCGACATCCTCCGAATGTTCCGCAGAAATGCCACATTGCGGTAATCCTACCAACAATCCCGTCGAATCATTAATAATCAAAGGTGCTTCGATAGGCCAAAACATCACATCTTTCAGAGTGATGATGGCATCGTTGAGACTGTTACGGCAAGTCGTCAGTTGGTACTGCCGCTCGGCGAGGTCGCTCTGCACCTGCACCACATCGGCATGTGATTTCTGTCCCAATTCCTCCTGTCGTGTGGCGAATTGTACGGCTTTTACCGCTGTAGCCACCTGTGCCTGCAAAGCTTTTTCCAACTCAGTGTAATAAAGCACATTGCAGTAGGCCTCCATTGTGGAGAGACAAATTTGGTCTTCCAACTCTTGCTCTTTGGTAAGGCCCATCAACTGTGCCGTCTTGGTGATTTTCAGGTTGTTGACAGCCTGAAATCCGTTGAAGAGGGTCATGCCTGCCGAAAGGCTGTAGCCGTTGTGGAACGAAGTCGTCCGGATGTAGGTGTTGGTCTCCGGGTCGATACTGCGGCCAAAGTTGGAGTAAGCGTATGTGCCACCGCTCACCTCAGGCGTAAAGGCGGCGAGTATGGCATCGCGGCGGGCTATTTGCGCATCGCGGTTGTCGGCCTGTTGGATACGCACTTTGGCGGAGTGCTCCACGGCATAGCGCATACATTCCTTAAGGTTCATCGCAACGGTGTCTTGGGCCATGAGGCGCAGTCCCGCCATCAGGAGCATGGTTGAAAAGGTGATAATCTTAGTTGTTTTCATAACGCATGTATGTAATTATGCTTTTGGGTATGCATATCTCGTGCCAAAAATGTAAGATACTAAATATCAATGATTTGAAAAAATAGCCTTTACAAAAAGTGTAAAGTTTCTTTACAGTGGTGTAAAGAAACTTTACAGTTGGAGGACATTTTTTTGTCCAAAACAGTCTTTGTCGTTTCCATTTTTTCTATTTTTGTAGCGTACTTATAAATCAACCAACATGAAAAAAAACTTGATTTTCGCCCTTGCGGGTATCATGATATTCGCCTTCACACAGTGTGGCGGCGGCAACGGGAAAGGTGTCAGCGTGAAAAGCACCAAGCAATTCACAGAGACCAAGAAAATGTATGACGAGTTCGAAAAGTTAATCAAAGACGCCAAAACTTGCGAGGAATTGCAGGAAGCGGCTTTTGGTTTGGTATTGAGCAGTTTAGCCGGCGATTTTGGCTGCGAACAATATACCGCCGAGGAAAAGATGACTGAAAACGAGAGCGAAAAGATTGATGAAATCGCAGAGAAACTCCTTGAAGCTGCCGAAAAGAAAGCCAAAAAATTGGGTTGCGATTTAGATGATTAAATCCTTTTCAAGCCTGATGAATAACGGTTAGTCACACTTCGTGATTAGCCGTTTTTTCATTGAAACCCAAGACAAAAATACACAATTAAATGTTCCCAACAGGCTTTTTCTTTATTATGAAAACATTAAGGTTCAAAAACTTGACACAATGAAAAAACCGATGTAATTTTGCAGCGTAAATCATTAAATCTCAAACACTATGGAAAAAACAATCAAAATAAAGAGCGTCTTACTTGCCATAATTGCGGCAAGCCTCATCGGTCTCATGGCATGCAATAGCCCAAAAAACGCCACCAAAAACAAAACGCTTGGTACTTCAAATCTTTTCTTGACCGACAGCACCGGCTCCTCATGTATATCTCTGCCTCCCCCCGCCGACAAAAGCCTTTTCGAGTCAGAGCAATACTATGCAGGAGAATCAGGCATGGCTTTCGACAGCACTTTCAGCTTGATTCCCATAAGTGCCAACTTTCCCGTACAAAAAACATCAACCGTCAAAAGCAAGCGAATACCTTTGGTTGAATTATCCCGCATCGGGAAACATTTCAAGCAACAACACATCAAATCGTGGCACAAGACCGACGACTATACAATTCTCAACTTTGCCTTATATTATGTTGACATTGACACAATTGAAAGCCAGATTTACGAATTGGAATACATTGTAAATCACGACCAAGGGAATCCAGAAATCATTTTATACACAGCAACACACGATGAAAACGCCAAAAATGGCATCAGATTGGATGCCATCAAAGGCATTGGAACCTGTTATGACGGAACGAAAAATCAAGTCCAACTGCATGAAGACGGCTCCATTGCGAACCGATGCAAAGGCGACGACGTCTCGTTTATTCTGTATAAGAATATTGAATGAAATCATGGCAGCGGCTATCCGAGCACGTTCCTCCTCGACCGCGAAGGCAAGCTCATCAAACGGTTTCTTGGCCTCAGACTTGGCATGGATGAGGAAATCGAAACGGAGCTACTGAAACTGCTGTGATTTTTGAGCAAACGCATTTTGACAAAATGTCATCTTTTCCACATGGCACGCAATTTGACAAAAAACGCGTGTCTATCGGAATTGCTTAGTCGTTTCTCCTTACAAATCGTAGATTCGACATGGTGAAGACGAACATTGACACAAAATATTAAATCTTAAATCTTTGATTTTAAACACATAACAATATGCAAACAGGTAACATTGGAGTAAAGACAGAAAACATTTTCCCTGTCATCAAGAAGTTCTTGTATTCGGATCAGGAAATATTCTTGCGCGAAATCATCAGCAACGCCGTGGATGCCACGCAAAAGCTGAAGACCCTTGCCGCCTCGGGTGAGTTCAAGGACGAGCTGGGCGACCTCACCATCAAGGTGGAAGTCGACAAGAAGAAAAAGACCCTCACCGTCCGCGACCGTGGCATAGGCATGAATGCCGAAGAAGTCGACAAGTACATCAACCAAATCGCCTTCTCAGGCGCGGAGGAGTTCGTCGCCAAGTTCAAGACACAGAGCGAGGCAGAAGCCGCCAACATCATCGGACACTTTGGCTTGGGCTTCTACTCCGCCTTCATGGTCTCCTCAAAAGTGTCGCTCATCTCGAAATCGTGCAAGGAAGAAAGCCCGAACGGAGTCATTTGGGAGTGTGACGGCAGTCCCGAGTACACCATGAACGAAATCCCGAAGGGCGACCGCGGCACCGATGTCATCCTTTACATCGCTGACGACTCCGCCGAGTTCCTTGAGGAAGGCCGTATCCGCGAACTGCTCAACAAATACTGCAATTTCCTGCCCATCCCCATTCAGTTCGGCACCAAGAAAGTGCAAGAGGAAATCGAAGGCGAGACCGACGAAGACGGCAAACCCAAGACCAAGGAAGTGGAAAAGCCTTGGATTATTAATGATGTCGCTCCTTTGTGGAAGAAAGCCCCGACCGACATCAAGGACGAGGAATACAACGACTTCTACCATGTGCTCTACCCGATGAACTTCGGCGAACCGCTGTTCCACATCCACCTCAATGTGGACTATCCCTTCAACCTCACGGGTATTCTTTATTTCCCGAAAGTGAAGAACCGCTACGAGTTTCAGCGCAACAAGATACAGCTCTACTGCAACGAGGTCTTTGTTACTGACTCGGTCGAAGGCATCCTGCCCGAGTTCCTCTCGCTGCTGCACGGTGTCATCGACTCGCCCGACATCCCGCTGAATGTCAGCCGATCGTTCCTGCAAAGCGACCAGTATGTGAAGAAAATCTCGACCTACATCACCAAGAAAGTGGCCGAGAAAATGGAGGAGCTTTTCAAGAAAGACCGTGAGGCCTACGAAAAAAACTGGGACGACATACGCGTATTCATCGAATACGGCATGATAAGCGACCCGAAATTTTACGAACGCGCCGAAAAGTTCTTCCTTTTCAAGGACACCGACGACAAGTATTACACCATCGAAGAATACAAGGCCCTCATCAAAGAGCAACAGACCGATAAGAACAACAACCTTGTGTATCTGTATGCCACCGACAAGGACGACCAATACACCAACATCGAGAACGCCAAGGCCAAAGGCTACAATGTGTTGATGATGGACGGCATCCTCGACCCACACTTCATCAGTGCCTATGAGCAGAAGGAAGGCGAAAAGGGCGATGGCCGTGCGATGTTTGCCCGCGTGGACTCCAACACCATCGACAAACTCATCTTGAAAGACGACAAGGAAACCGTCTCGAAACTTGACGACAAACAGAAAGAAACCTTGAAGACCGCCTTCGAGAAAGTCATCGACAAGGTGAGGTTCAATGTGGAGTTCAGTAACGAAGGCGAAACAAACACCCCAGTGGAAATCACCCAAAACGAATGGATGCGCCGCATGAAGGAGATGGAACAGATGGGCAGCGGTCCCATGTCGTTCTACGGCTCCATGCCCGACAGCTACACGCTGATGCTCAACACGAACAGTCCAGTCATCGTCGGCCTATTGGACAAGGACGAAGCCGCGCAAGAAGCTACCATCCGACAGATTTACGACCTCGCTTTGCTATCGAAGAACTTGCTTAAGGGTAAGGATTTGAGTGAGTTTGTGAAGCGGAATATGGAGAAGTTGTAATACAATTATGACTTGTGATTATGACCATGACCGCTTTGACGATTGTTGAAGCGGTCATGGTCGGTTTTGTCTATTTGGCTTCACCAAAAATTGAAATTTGGGCATTGTTAAATTACTATAGACAACTGGTTGTTGAGTTTCAAAAGCAGCAGGTTCTGGGAGTTCACAATCATGTCCTCGGACTTCGAGTTGCAAAGTCCCTTCCGCTTGAACCGAGCAAGGTAATGCCTTATCCTGCAGTTGTAGCCCTCGACGGTATAAGTCTCGGCCTTGGTCTGTTTCAGCCTATCTGTCGGGAACACTTCAGCGTACGCCTTCCAGTGGTCGGAGAAGAATCCGAGTCCCTCCAAATACAGGTTCAAGGCCATCCTGCGCACCTCGCGGGACTTGACGTCCGACTTGCTCTACACCGTGTAGTTGAAGCCGCAATCCTTGCACTTGTATCTCTGTCTTCCGCCAACCATCCCGCTCCTCACACGGCTGGCACTTTTGCATCTGGGACAATCCATAGTCGTCATTGGTTTGGTTCGTACGGCAAAGACACATAATAATTCCTATATTATATTAACAACACTGGAAAAGGAAGCAACAAATAACTCTACAACCATGTTTTCTTGCACATGTTCCATGATTAGTGTCCTAAATTCAACACATAAATGCAACTTTTTCGGAGGCACGAGGTGAAACATATTTTACTCAAACGAGAGAGAGGAGAAAACCCCTCCCCCTGTTTGAGCCGGATAAATGCCTATCTTTGCCTCCGTCCAAAAGTTCAA
>JBHACT010000110.1:0-15863 GCA_041854745.1 Candidatus Limimorpha sp.
AAATGATTCAGAACAAGTTAAACAACAGACCAAGAAAAAAACTCGGATTTTTGACACCCATCGAATACTTTTTCGCTAACTTTGCAAAATCAAACCAATGTTTAATCAAAAAAGTTGCATTTGTAACTTGAATTCAGCAACTCTAAAATCAACATGCCGGAAAAAAAGATGCCTCAGAATCCGAAACAATAACCTACTCTTATAACTATAGGCTGAGCATAAGGCGTTTCCATTCCTCCTGTAGTCAGGGCACTCCAACTCAGGTTGTAGAGCAACATCAAATACACATAACTTCCGCTATAGGCATACTGTCTGTATCCTCCACCCACGAAGACACTGTTGAACCAATTGCTGCCCGTTGTGGTGTGATTCCAGCGGGAGAAACCGTACATCACCTCGTCTTCGACATGGACAAACAGACCCTTGTAAATCTGTAAGTTGGTATAAGGTGCCATACCGAAATAATGTGCGTATGAACTGCCTAAAACCCTGTTGAAATCACATGACAACTCATAAACGCCACGCACCCCTACTTCCCATGGACTAAAAATGCGGTAGCCGAATTGGGGAGCGACGGAAAGGTTGAGATAGTTGCCATACATGCCACCACCCACATTTCCACCGACAACGAACTTCCCCTTCATATCTGGCACATCGGGCAGAAACTGTGCCGAGGCTTTACCTATAAAGCCCAAAAACATCAAACAAAAGGACGCGATAATTGCAAATCGTTTCATTTTCACTGAATTTTCCGCAAAAATACAATAAAATCCTTTTCTCATCGTATCCAATAAAAGTTTATCTTTGTTTTTTTAATCATCGCTATGAAACAAAAACATATCTTATTCATAATCAGCCTCTTGTTTTTTTTTGGAACAGCTTGCAGAAAGGTACACAACATCAATCCCGACTCAAATTTGAAACTTGAGTTCTCAGCAGACACCGTTATTTTCGACACCGTTTTCACCTCATTGGGTTCGGCCACGCATGAGCTGAAGATCTACAACCCACACAGCGACGACTTGAAAATCAGTTCCATAAGGCTTGTCAATGGCGACTCATCCCCTTTCCGTCTCAACCTTGATGGCGAAAGTGCCACCGAGATACGCGACAAGGTCATTCCCGCCGAGGACAGCCTCTTCTCCTTCCTGCGCGTTACCATCAACCCGAACGATTTGAACTCGCCTTTCGTGGTGGAAGACGAATTGGAGTTTATCACCAATGGCAACACACAGACCATCAAGCTGCTGGCTTGGGGACAAAACGCCAATTACATCATGGCAGACAAAGTTGTCACCATAGGTGGCGTGAAGTATCCTTATCATATTGTAGCCGACAGTCTGCAAACCACAGTGTGGACCAAAGAAAGGCCATACGTCATTTATGGTTATGCACTCATCAACTCATACGGAACCTTGAGAATTGAGGCAGGAACCCAAGTGTATTGCCACAAAGGCGGCGGCATCCTCTCGTGGAGCGACGGACAGCTCATCATCGACGGTACTGCCGAAGAACCCGTCATCGTGCAAGGCGACCGCTTGGAGGCCTATTACAATGACACGCCCGGACAATGGGAGCAGATTCTGATGATGGACGGTCGCGCCGGTGCCGACCATCGTGTCAGTCACGCCATCATCCGCAATGGCACCATCGGCCTCAACTGCCAATCGTCACTGAAAGTTACGGAATGTGCCTTGCGCATCGACAACACCATCATCGAAAACCAAAGCGGTTATGGGCTGTTTTCCATCCTGTACCTGGTGGAGGCCAAGAACTTCGTCATCGCCAACTGCGGCTTTGCCAACTTTTGGGCCTTTGGCGGCGACTACCGCTTTGTACACGGCACCATCGCCAACTATTGGAATGCCAACGAGCACAATAAAAACGAAAACGCCGTGTTGGTGACAAACTACGCCATAGACGGCAACAACGAACCTTTCTATTATCCTTTCCGCATGGAGATGGACAACTGCATCATCTACGGCAAACAGAAGAATGAAATCAAGACCGTTTTTGGTGCGGAAGCCGACTCCATCTACACTTTCGACCACTGCCTCATCAAATCGGAGAAATACAATGGCTCCATGACTGGCTTTAGCCATTGCCTCTTCAACCTCGACCCGCACTTTGCCAATCCGAATAAACCTGACTGCCACATCGATAGCATTGCATCGCCTGTCATCGGCATGGGCAATCCGCTGTTTGGCAACGAAGTGCCCTACGACTTGGATGGCATTTCGCGCATAGGTGTGCCCGACATCGGAGCTTATCAGTATGTCGGAAACTAATACACCACCTTAGCTTTCAAGGTCTTCTTGTTACCAACGCCATCGGTAACCACCACCTTCACATTGTTGGTGCCTTTCTTCATCTTCTCATCGAACTCGTAATAAAGCAAGGCGTTCTTGGCATCGTATTGGCCGAGCACCCACTCATCGTCAAGATATATGTCGTAGGTTTCAATGCCCGTCATGTCGTCGGAAATCTTGAAACGCAGCGACTTCAACTCCTTCACCGCTTGCCCATCCTTGAAATTGGATGCCCTAACGGTAGGCGCAACCGAGTCGACCTTGATAGTAAACTCGCCCATGTTGTAGGTCTTTACCTCCATGCAGCCGTTATTCATCGAGCCTCCTAATGAGGACACCTTGCCATTATTGTCGATACTGGCAATAAACAGTCTCTTATCGGAGGCCCACTTCTCGTCGGGGCGGATACGCACCGTAAACTTCTTGAAGGAGGCCATTCCCTCATCACCAAAGCGATAAATGCGTGAGCAACAGCCCGCTTCGTCGCGTTGACCCGTCTGAATCCACTCATCGCGGAAAAGCGTGCCGCTTTCCATTGAAACATTGAACTCTTCAATTGTGATATTGCTGTTGAGCGAGCCGTCGGATTTCACAAAATACTCGCTGCGGCGGCGCATGGGACGCTCCACCTCAACGGGAGCCACACCCACCAGCTTAAACGAAACCGTCGAGCTATTTCGCGCATAATCATAGATTTTGAAGCAAACATTCACCGTGTCGCCTTCCGCCACCGTTACCGTGCCATTCTTCTTTTTGATCATGCGTAATTTGTTATTCGGGTCAGTCTCAGTGCGCACATAGCTCGACTTTTTCTCTTTGTAATGGCGATAGTCGAGCAAACTATTCACATAACGCGGCTCGCTGTAGGAGAAACTGTCGGCCTCCACTTGAAAAGCCAACTCGTCGTCGAGGTAAAGCTCGTAAAGATACGGGCCGTTCTTATTCATTGAAGCGCCCACACGGTCGTAGGCACAAATACCAAACGAGATTTCTCCGTTGCCATGAACATACTCCCGTTCTTTTATGCCATACGCCCCCTTTTGGCCCTCAGTAAGAGAGAAATACATTGGTTTGATACCACCTTCGAGTGTCGATTCTTCGCCCAAAGGATAGACTGACACACCATTAATCTGCGGACGCGCATTATCCTCAATCTTATAGCCGAAAAACATCGGGTTGACAGGTTTTTCGCTCCCAGTGTGCCTGATCTCGAAGTGAAGATGGGGGCCACCTGAGCTGCCCGAATTACCCGAAAAGCCAATCAGGTCACCTTTTTTTACAGGAAACTTATCCTTATCGGGATAAATCTGTGAGGTGTATTTTTTGTTCTTGTATTGATACTGCTTCACATACTTGGCAATCTCGCCCGTGAAACGCTGCAAGTGGGCATATACCGAAGTAAAGCCATCGTAATGCGTGATATACAACACATTACCGTAACCGTAAGGAGACACGCCAATACGGCTGACATAGCCATCGGCAACGGCATACACCTTCTTGCCTTCCACGCCTTGTGTCTTGATGTCAAGACCTCCATGAACATGGTTGGGACGGATTTCAGCAAAGGTAGCAGACAGTTGTATCGGGATGTCCATGGGATTGCCGTAAACGGGATAGGTTTGTGCGACAGCCCCAACAGCAACCGCTAAAGCAAGTAAAACCAACAAAGAACGCAATTTTGTCATCATTGTAAAGTCATTTATGAATTAATGGGCAAAGATACACCTTATTTTCCTATTTTTGCACCGTATTAGCCACAAAACGATGCGTCGTCAAACAAGAAAAGAGAAAATCCAAGCATGGCTCTCATCGCCATACATGCTGCTGGCCTATCGGTTGCTGGCCACTTTAATAGTGTTCAGTATCAGCCGTTGGATGCTCTATCTGTTCAATATCCAGTTTTTCCACCGACTGAACACGATGCAAGCCTTGGCACTTTATGTGCAAGGCATGCGCTTCGACCTGCCCATTGTTTTCGGTATCAACATTTTGACCATCCTTTTCTATTGTTTTCCCTCGCGCGCCATTTATAATGGTAAGCTGCAAACCTTTGTTGACATCTTCTACATCGTCGCAAATGCCGCTGCCGTCTTCCTGAATTTCTTAGACATCGTGTGTTTCCATTTCTTCGGCAAACACCTCACCATCAACTTCATCAAACTGCTCATCCATTCCGACGAGGTATCATTTGGCGTGGTCAGGCAAATCTTCTTCGACTACTGGTACCTATTGGTTATTTTCATTCTTTTCGTGCTGATTGTCATCGTAGTAGCACAACACACCCAACTCCAGAAGCCCGAAAAGGAAGAGAAGCCACACTGGCGGCTCAGGCAGGCCATCAGTTTGGTTGTCATGCTTTTGATAACAATCATCGCCGGTCGAGGCGGTCTCCAAGCCAAGGCCATTTCGGTGGAGACAGCCATGCAATACACCGACCCGCAAAATGCGCCCATCTTGCTCAACACGCCGTTTTGCCTCTTCACCCCCCATAACACCGGACTTGAAGAACGGACAGGGCAATACGGCAGCGACTTCTCCCCCATCCATTACGACCTGACCGCCAACCGTTTCATCGAGAGCGACAGCTCGGCCATGAACAGCCGCCCCCCCAATGTGGTCGTCATCATCCTGAAAAATGTTGGACAGGAAATGGTGGGATACTACAACCGTGACCGGCGTTCGCAGCTTACGCCCTTCCTTGACTCGCTCTTGAGCCAAAGCCTCACCTTCAATGGCATGTCGAACAGCCGAAGATGCTTGGAGGTGCTGCCTGCCATTTTGGCCAGTATCCCTTCGATGATGGAGAATGACTTTTTGAGGTCACCATACGCTGCGAACGACTTCGACGCCTTTTGCCGGCACCTGAAAAAGCGGGGCTACAACACCATTTTCATGCACGGCGGCAAGAATGGCGTGCAAGGCTTTGATGCCTTCTCGTACCGAGCAGGGTTCGGCAAGTACTTTGGGCGCACCGAATATGGCGACGACAGCGACTACGACGGCCAATGGGGTATCTATGACGGCCCCTTCCTGCAATACGCCGCCAAAACTTTGAACCGCGTGCACGAACCCTTTGCCACCACCATCTACACCCTCTCGTCGCGCTATCCCTACAAAGTCCCGAAAGATTTCAAGCTGCCCAAGGAAAGCTACTTCTGGACAGGTTTTGAAAAGACCGTCTACTATGTGGATTGCTCTTTGAAGGACTTCTTTAAGACCGCCTCACGGATGTCGTGGTTCGACCGCACCTTGTTCGTCATCACATCCGACTATTCCAACAATGAGCATTTCCAGCCCGAATACAGCAATGTTTGGGGTATGTATTCCATCCCTATCGCATTTTATTACCCACAGAAAATCAAGCCGATACGAAGCAATGAAATCGCCCAACAAATCGACCTTGGGCCTTCCATACTGTCGGCACTTGAGGTCAACGACACCCTGTTTTCCTTCGGTCGCAACCTCTTCGACTCCCTCAGTGAGCCCGCATTCGTCAGCTACTACAACCTGACCTACCAATATTGCGATGGCACATATTTGGTTCAATCGGACGGGGAACGCCCTTTCGGCATTTTCAAGCCCCTCAGCGACTCGCTCCTAAGCAACAACCTTGTCGACAGGTTGCAGTGCCCCGACATATTCAACAAACTTTACCATTTCCTTCAGGAATACAACAACAGAATGATAAACAACGAATTGCTATTGAAACGAGACTTTGAGACCAACCCCAAATGCCTCGAACCCGATTCAGTACAAAACCGACCATTATGAAACACAAAAGAGACAAGAACGGAACCGTGTACTCCACCAACCCTGACTATGCCTTCGACTATGGGGAAGAAGAAGCCATTACCTTAGAGCCTGCCAAACAGAACCTCCGTGTAATGCTTGACAAGAAACAACGCGGCGGCAAAAAGGTAACGCTCGTTACGGGCTTTCAAGGCTCCGACTACGACCTTGCCGTGTTGGGAAAAGAATTGAAAACAGCCTGTGGCGTGGGGGGAAGCACAAAAGACGGTGAAATACTGCTGCAAGGCGATTTTCGGGAGAAAGTGCTGGCCTTGCTGCTCCAGAAAGGATATAATAATACGAAAATCAGTGGAATTTAAACTGACCGAATCTTGCCAAAATGTGGTCATCGGTCAAAATACAGTAAAAACATAACACAATGATAGATAAATATTTAGAAATACTCAGTGGCATTGGAAGAAGCATGAATTTGGATTCGGCAACTTCACTTGGCATTGCGGAGGGCATTGCCTGTGTCTCGCTGATTGTCGTGGGCATACTTCTATACCTCATCGCCCGCCTCTTCATCGGCAAGACCGTGCATGTACTCATCAAAAAGACACCTTCAAAATACGATGACCTTTTAGTCAAGAACAGAGTGTTCGTGCGTATCTGCCTCCTCATCCCGGCCATCCTCATCAGATTCTTCATCAAAGACACCTTGCCTGATTTCCCTGAGGCTGTAGCTGTTATCACCAAAATCACAATGATTTACGAGATCGTCGTTTACACTTCCATTCTCTTGGCGCTGGTGAATACCGCCCACGAGCTTTATAACTCGTTTGAGACCTCGAAACTGAAGCCCATTGAAGGCTTGGTGCAAGTCATCAAAGGCATACTCATCGCGGTTTGCGTGCTGCTCATTACGGCCTTCCTTTTAGGCAAGAGTATCGGCACCATCGTCATCGGTCTCGGCACTATCTCAGCGGTTCTCTTGCTCATTTTCCAAGATTCAATCAAAGGCTTTGTAGGCAGCATACAACTGTCAATCAACGACATGCTCCGCATTGGAGATTGGATTGCCACGGGACCTGCTGACGGCACCGTTCTGGAAATCAACCTCACCACCGTGAAGGTGCGGAATTGGGACAACACCATAACCACCATCCCGACCTACACCTTGGTCTCAAGCCCCTTCACCAACTGGCGTGGCATGTCGGAGTCGGGCGGACGGCGCATTGCACGCAGTATCAACATTGATGTGAACACCATCCGCTACTGCACTCCAGAGATGATTGAAAAATACAAGCATTACGCCTTGGTGCATGACTACATCACAAAGAGAGAGGAAGACATCATGGAATACAACAAGGCCAATCGTATCGACACGAGCGAAATCATAAACGGTCGTCAGCAGACCAACCTCGGTATCTTCCGCGCTTACATCAAGGCATACCTCAACAACAATCCCAGAATCAACCACAACCTCACCATGATGGTGCGTCAGCTACAGCCCACCGAGTATGGCTTGCCGTTGCAGCTCTATGCCTTTAGCAATGACAAGCAGTTGAATAACTACGAAGAACTCCAAAGCGACATTTTCGACCACATCATCTCCGCAGCATCCATGTTTGACCTGAAAATCTATCAGAAGCATTGAAACGCGCTAAGTGTCATTACGAGAAGGTATGACGAAACAATACAGAATATCTTCGTGCCTCCTCGCTGTGACGCAAGGCGGCAGAATAAAAGAATAAAATGAATGCAGGAATCGTTTTTACGGAGAAATATTTGAAGCTGATGTTCAAGTCGCTGCGCGATGCCACGCCCGATGAAGTCAGGGCTGAGTTGGAGCATTGTCGGCGTGAGAACCGCCGTCCCGTCAGAGTACCAAGGTATTTCAGAAGTTATTTCAAGGAAGAAAAGCCACATGCCGCCAACGGTTTCGAAATGCAAGTATTCGGGCATGAAGAAAACTCGCGAAAACTCATCTTCTTCATTCACGGTGGAGCCTTCATCTACCCTCCTGTCTTCTTCCATTGGCGTTTCCTCCACGACCTCAGCCTGCGCACACATTGCGACACGCTCATGCCCATCTATCCCAAGTCGCCCGATTACGATTGCAAGTTTGTCGTTGAGACCTTGTCGGATTATTACAGAACCATTGCAGAATCAGGACATTACGATGAAATCCATCTTGTGGGCGACTCGGCAGGGGCACACCTCTGCCTCGTGATGGCGCAAGAAGCGCACAAAAACAGTTGGACCAAACCCACCACCATCCATCTCCTCTCTCCCTGTGTTGATTTGAGCTACAGTAAAGAGCAGGAAATGAGAGCCTTGCAAGACATCGACCCCATGCTGCAACTCGACCGTATCATGCAACTCAACGCCATCTGGCAGGGCGACCTGCCTGCCTCACATCCTTGGGTCAGCCCCATTTTTGGCGACTTCAGCGGCATGAATAGTTTGAGCGTTTACTACGGTACCAACGAAATCCTGAAACCCGATTCACTTTTCCTCAAAGACACCTTGGAAAAAGCAGGCAGAACCGCACATTTCCATGAGTTTGAGGGAATGTTTCACACCTTCCCGATGTTCCCGATTCCGGAAGGATTCAAAGCGTTGAAAATGATGGCGAACGACATCAACAATTATTTCTTACCTTTGCCCCTCAAATCATCCTGATTTTTACATTATTATGCTAAAATTCAAAGAGATAATCCATGAGGAGCTTTCTGGTTGGACGGTTTTCGATGTCGTTTGGCTGACGACCGTCTGTGTCGTCATCACAGTGATGTCCGTCCTGTTCGAGTACGACAAAGCCAGCGACCCATATTATTGGATTCATATCGTGGCCTCGGCTTGCGGCATTATCAATGTGGTACTCGGCGGCAAGGGTAAGCTGTCGAACTATCTCTTCGGCTTCATCCATTGCTGCCTGATGATATACATCACCTTGATTTCAAAGCTTTATGCCGACATGGGTGTTACCGTTTATAACTTTGTCATGCAGTTTGTGGGCTTCTTCACTTGGTCGAGAAACATGAACAAGGAGACCCACGAGGTGGTGAAAATCCACATGAAAAACAAGGCGAGATTTATTTGTCTTGCCGTCATCATTGCGGGTACGGTCGGTATCGGCCTACTGATGAAACATTTCACCAACGACATTGCTCCTTTCGCCGATTCGGCCAAAGCTGTAATGCAAGTCGTGGCCATGATACTGATGGTCAGAATGTTCAGCGAACAATGGTGGCTTTGGATCGCCATCAACTGCGTCAGCATTTTCATGTACATCAAAGCCGGTAACTTTCCCATTACAATGATGTATTCCGTCTATTTGGTCAATTCTGTCATCATGTGCTTCCGTTGGGAAAAGGAAGCCGCTGCCAACGATAAATTATTGCCATGAACAAGCCCAACAACAAAATCATCGGTGCCGTTGCCGTGGCGCTGTCCGCCATGCTTTGGGGAATGGACGGCATCTTGCTCACACCCCAGCTCTACAATCTCAACACGGCCTTCGTGGTCTTCGTCATCCATCTCTTCCCTTTCCTGCTGATGAATGTATTCTTTTTCAAAGAATACCGACATCTGAAAACCATGACACGCTCCGATTTGGTCTATTTCCTGCTCATCGCCCTCTTTGGCGGTGCCTTGGGCACCTTGGCCATTGTCAAGTCGTTGTTTCTGCTGCACTTCAACAACCTTTCCGTCGTGGTGCTGTTACAGAAACTGCAACCTGTTTTTGCTGTCGTTTTGGCGCGTTTCATATTGAAAGAGAGAATCAAAAAGCATTTCGCGCTATGGGCGGTCATTGCGCTCATTGCAGGCTATTTCCTGACTTTTGGCTGGGCACTCCCCGACTTCAGCACCGAAGGTATCACGACCTTCTACGCAGCCCTGCTCTCGCTGTTGGCGGCTTTCTCCTTCGGCAGCTCAACGGTGTTCTCCAAAAAGATTCTGGGCGGCTACTCCTTCGTCAGCTCAACCTTTTTCCGCTATGGCTTCACCACGCTTATCATGCTTGTCATCGTGTTGTTTGCGGGCCATATCTGCGACTTCTCACTAGTTACGGAACGCAATTGGCTCTTCATTGCCCTCATCGGCCTGACCACAGGTTCGGGCGCCATCTTCCTATATTACTATGGTTTGCGTAATGTGAAAGCTTCGCTCTCGACCTTCCTTGAGCTGATGTATCCCATCACCGCCGTTGTACTCGACTATTTCGTCAACAAAACAGTGTATTCACCTGTGCAATGGGCGGCAGCATTCGTGATGTTGTTTGCCATTGTGATGTTGAATATTGTCAAAAAAACGGAATAATTTGCTTATTTTTGTGGTGTCATTAAAACAAGATTGTTATGGAAAACGAAATCAAGAGAATCTATTCCGGCTCTATCGTCAACGCGGAATTCATCGGCAGCGTACTTGAGGAGTGCGGCATCCGTTTCCTTATCCGCAACTTTCAGGAAGAGAGCCTTGTAGCGGGTTGGGCAGCCAGCGTAATCAAAGGCGACGCATCGGTTTATGTTTTCACCGAGGACTACGACCGCGCCATGCTGCTTTTGGACGAAATTCAAGCCTCGGAAATGGAGGGAGAATAAGCAATTACGGCTCTTGAAGGCATGTCATCCCTGCGGTTGGCCGTGCGGCGGCATGGGATCTATGCCTTCAAGAGCCGCACATCAGGGCTGCCGTCTTCCGTTCCGCCTCCCACAGATTCCCTCCAACGCACATGTCCACGCCGGAATGACATGGGAGGCCGGTTTTCCGGTCAACACTCCGTCTCTCGCATAAACTCATCGGCGACATAAAGGTCGCCATAGAGATAGGATCTTGAAGGCATGTCATCCCTGCGGTTGGCCCTGCGGCGGCAGGGGATCTATGCCTTCAAGAGCCGCACATCAGGGCTGCTGTCTCCCGTTCCGCCTCCCACAGATTCCCTCCAACGTACATGTCCAAGCCGGAATGACATGGGAGGCCGGTTTTCCGGTCAACACTCCTTCTCTCGCATAAACTCATCGGCGACATAAAGGTCGCCATAGAGATAGGCTCTTGAAGGCTTGTCATCCCTGCGGTTGGCCCTGCGGCGGCAGGGGATCTATGCCTTCAAGAGCCGCACATCAGGGTTGCCGTCTTCCGTACCGCCTCCCACAGATTCCCTCCAACGCACATGTCCACGCCGGAATGACATGGGAGGCCGGTTTTCCGGTCAATTCCTGAATATCACTTCGTTACCGTCAACATCGACGATAATGGTTTTTGACTTGTCGACTTTGTCGGCCAGCACCATCTTAGAGAGCGAGTTGAGTAACTCACGCTGTATCATACGCTTCACGGGACGCGCACCGTATTGCGGGTTGTAGCTCTGGTGTGCGATGTAGCTGACGGCGGCATCGCTGATTTCGATACGGATGTCGTTGGCGGCCAACATCTTCTGCACGCCACGGAACTGCATCCTCACTATGTCGGCAATCTGGCTCTCGTCCAAAGGCTTGAACATGATGATGTCGTCGACACGGTTCAAGAACTCAGGCCTCATGAACTGTTTCAACTGTTCCATCACCCGATTGTATGTGCTCTCAAAGACTTCCTCGGCATTGGTCTCATTCAATCGGGAAAAATTATCCTGAATAATGTTTGCACCAATGTTGGAGGTCATGATAACGATGGTATTTTTGAAATCGACTGTACGGCCCTTGTTGTCGGTCAGACGGCCGTCGTCAAGCACCTGCAACAAGATGTTGAACACATCGGGGTGTGCCTTCTCGATTTCATCCAACAGGATGACCGAATACGGCTTACGCCTCACAGCCTCAGTTAGTTGTCCGCTTTCTTCGTAACCCACATATCCCGGAGGCGCTCCGATGAGTCGCGACACCGTATGCCGTTCCTGATACTCCGACATGTCGATACGCACCATGGCGTTCTCGTCGTCAAATAGGAACTCGGCCAAGGCTTTGGCCAACTCAGTCTTACCCACACCCGTGGTACCCATGAAAATGAAGGAACCGATAGGCCGCTTGGTGTCCTGCAAGCCCGCACGACTGCGCCTGATGGCGTCGCTGACGGCGGTGATGGCCTCGTCCTGACCCACAACACGCTTGTGCAGTTCGTCTTCGAGGTGCAGCAGTTTTTCACGCTCGCTTTGCATCATCTTGTTGACTGGAATGCCCGTCCAACGCGACACGATTTCGGCCACATCATCGGCACCAACTTCCTCATCCACCAGCGGATGGTCGCCTTGCGCCGTGCTCAAGTCGGCCTTGGCCTTTTCGATGGCGGCCTCCGCCTCACGGATCTTGCCGTAACGCAGTTCGGCCACACGCCCGTAGTCGCCATCACGCTCCGCCACCTCGGCCTGATGCTTGTAGGTCTCTATGTTATTTTTCTCTTTCTGTATGAGTTCCACATAGTTGCGCTCAGTTTCCCACTTGGCTTTTATGGCCGAGCGTTTGTCGTTGAGTTCCGCGATCTCCTTCCCTATCTCCTCTACTTTCTTAGTGTCGTTCTCACGCTTGATGGCCTCGCGCTCAATCTCCAATTGGCGAATAGCACGCTCCACATCTTCCAATTCCTCGGGCACCGAGTCAATCTGCAAACGCAAACGGGAAGCAGCCTCGTCAATCAAGTCGATGGCCTTGTCGGGCAGGAAACGGTCTGAGATGTAACGCACCGAGAGTTGCACGGCCGAGATGATGGCCTCGTCCAAGATACGGATGTGGTGATGGGTCTCGTAACGCTCCTTCAAGCCTCGCAAAATGCTGATGGCCGAAGCCTCGTCGGGCTCGTCGACAAGCACCTTCTGGAAGCGGCGCTCAAGCGCCTTGTCCTTCTCAAAATACTGTTGGTATTCCTTCAAGGTGGTGGCTCCTATGGCACGGAGTTCGCCCCGCGACAGGGCAGGTTTCAGGATGTTGGCCGCATCCATGGCACCTTCGCCGCCGCCCGCACCAACCAAGGTGTGGATCTCGTCAATGAACAGGATGACTTCACCATCGCTGTCCACCACTTCCTTGACGACATTCTTCAGTCGTTCCTCAAACTCGCCCTTGTATTTTGCGCCAGCGAGCAGAGCACCCATGTCTAAACTGAACACGGTCTTACTCTTCAGGTTCTCAGGCACATCGCGGTTGACGATACGCTGTGCCAGCCCCTCCACGATGGCGGTCTTACCCACACCCGGCTCACCTATCAATATAGGATTGTTCTTGGTGCGCCGGCTTAGGATTTGCAACACACGACGGATCTCCTCGTCACGGCCAATCACAGGGTCGAGCTTGCCTTGCTGGGCGAGTTCGTTCAGGTTCTTGGCGAAACGGTTCAAGCTGTCATAGTTCTGCTCGGCATCCTGCGAGTCCACCTTCTTGCCTTTGCGGAACTGCAAGACGGCCTTTTCGAGTTCGTCCTTTCGGATACCTTGATCCTTCATCATCTGCGAAGTCATGCCGTTGCTTTCAAAGATGGCCAACAGCAGGTGCTCGATGGACACATAGTCGTCGCCCATCTTCTTGGCGAGCGCGATGGCGTCGTTGAAAGTCTTGCTGACCTCTGAGGAATAATACAATTCGGATCCGCTGCTGCGCGGTTGCGACTTAATAACCTGATCCAGAGTATCATTCAGCCGCGACAAGTTGACGCCCAACTTCTTCATCAGATGGGGCACCAGAAAATCATCACTCAGAATCATACCCTTCAGGAGGTGGAAGTTCTCCACGGTCTGGCTCTGATGCGACTGTGCAATCTCCTGAGCCTTCCCGATGGCTTCCTGTGATTTGATGGTAAATTGGTTGATGTTCATGTTTTGTTTTCCTTTCTGTTTTTCGGCAGAGAAGATATCAAAGCTCCTACCAAAACCCATGTTGCGAAAAAACGACTTGATTTATGACAAAATGTCACAAAGTCAAAATGCTACACCACTACTCTTATGACAAAATTACAGAAATTAAGATGTTTTGCTTTATAGCAGTTCACAGTTACCACGACATTCCTCTTTCACTATATAAAATTTACTTCCTCTTTTACTCCCTCAAAGATATATTTGACAGGAAATATACTCCTTCAACAATGCCATTTGAATTTGTACCAATTCGATAGGCGCAATTTTTTTATTATTTTTCACCACGGCTTTTCTTGCTACTCAACAAAAACAAATCTATAATAATCAATCAATTAACTCTTATCTTTTTTCATCCCTTCTTAATAGACGCCTTTTTCTGCCATCGTTTTAAAGAAAAGGCTATGGCAAAGCATACTTCCTATATTTTCTTCCACCGATAGGCTTAATCATTCCTTCTTTAGCCATCAAACGAACAGTTTTTTCCAAATCCGAATAGTCAACATCTGGCAAACGACTTGCTATTTCAGACAAAGAACTGTCCGGATGGAATTTCAAATCTTCGCAGACAAGAGCCTTTAACCTATATGGTTCTATGGTTTTCAGCGTTGTAGTAAACTGCAACTTGGAGTTTGCAACAAAATCAGGATTAATCGTGTACTTAATTCCTTTTCCTTTACCATGAGGCAATACGATTCGCTCATTAATTAAAGCATCTACATAAGACCGCAAGCGTTCGCCTGACGAAAGTTGAAGCTCTTTGGTGAGTTTTAAAGCCGTGATAGTTTTTTCTTTTAAAATTATCCCCAAAGCAATATAAGCTTTTCGATTGAGTTTATAATGGTCTGAAATATAATCAAAAACCCTTGATGCGTCTTTGGTGATGATGCTGCGGGACACGCTTACTTCTACATAATCATCACCTTCGGTCACTTTGGGCTTGTCTTTTCCAACAGCCAACAGGGTTTCATATATGAGGTCATATCCGGATCCCTCACCCTCCATCATGCGAAGATCATAAAAGACTTTGGCCAAATGGATATTTCGTTTCGCGGTTTTCTGCAAGATATTATTTACCGTAACACCAATAGGGAGCAAGCCCGGATTGGTAATTTCCATCCTGTCGGGATAAAGTTTAACAAAGATGTCTCCTCTTGTCGTGTATGGACGATGCACAATGGCATTACACAACAATTCTCTAACCACTTTTTCGTCATAGGCAGAAATGTTCTTGCGCCACAAACCTTCAGATACCTCGCTATTTTCCTTCCAATCCGGAACAGTTTCCCATATCGATTGTATCAACTCTTTAGGATTGTAACGATAATCATCCCAAACATGCTTCGAAACCTTTTCCTCTTTTTCATCATACTTGATGTATTGAACGATTGGTGAGTACAGCAACCTTGCTCTTTGTTCTGCTTTTCCAATCCATAATACTCCTATATTGGTGAGCAAACCATTGTCATCAATCATCTGATAATACGCCAAGGTTTCTTCCGTTGATTTTTCCTTCACGAATTGCGAAACACGGTCCGATTGATGAACATCCTCAATAAATCCCCTAAGCTTCACAGCATCAGCACTACGCAAATCTATTTTGAGAGAGACTTTGGTTTCCCAACTATAGGCAGGCTTGTCGGCCATAAGTCTGCTTAACTCATCTGGAAGCAAAGCACGACTTTTATCATGATCACGATAATAAAATTGCCCTTTTGTTGTACTCGATATGGATGACTGCGACGGAAAAACATGCAGTTTTATATATTGTCCTCCGTTCTCTGCAATCACTATTTCTGTTCGGACAGCAACATTGATGGTCAACTCGTTGATTCTTTTTACTAAGTAAATGTTCAAAATTAGTTTTCTATTAATACTATTATGCTGCGATTCTCGTTATCTCAGTACAAACCTTATAGGATATGAGAAAAGCAGTACGATTAGAACTAAGCGAAGCCCATCGGATGGAACTCGAGAGTGGA
>JBHACT010000111.1:0-9621 GCA_041854745.1 Candidatus Limimorpha sp.
ACAGATTGTCCGAAAAAATGTGTATTTTTGTTCATTGTAGTATTGCGTTGTGGTAAACACAAAACTACTAAAAAAGTGTAAGGGATGAAAATTTATTTTTATCCCTGCACTTTGGATTATTTTTTATCGGACAATAGTGACAAGTTTTCAAACATGCAAGCAAAAAATCTCATTTTTTACAAAAAAGCCCGCCATTTTCCCTCCTTAAGAGGTCAGGAAAAAGGCGGCTTTCTGAAACTACTTATTCAAGCATTGCATGTTGGCGCATCCCTACGGGATGCCGGCAGACGGGCCCTCAATAGTTCAACCGGATGCAATTCCCGTAGGGAAT
This sequence comes from Candidatus Limimorpha sp., assembly GCA_041854745.1. Taxonomy (GTDB): domain Bacteria; phylum Bacteroidota; class Bacteroidia; order Bacteroidales; family F082; genus Limimorpha. The sequence continues at coordinate 332 of JBHACT010000111.1, forward strand.
TTAAGCCGATTGTTTTAGGTCTGCTTTCTCTCTTCTTTGTCCCTTTTGTTGTCAAAGGTGGTGATTTTACATGTTTCCTGAAAAATCCCTCGTCCTTGAAAAATAAATTAAGGGGACCGTTACACAAAACGGCCCCCTTATGAAATGGGTTGTTATTGAATTACATCATTAGGAACGACATCATCACGCCGGCTGCTACAGCCGAGCCGATAACGCCGGAAACATTTGGGGCCATGGCATGCATGAGCAGGTGGTTCGACGGGTCATACTTCTGGCCTTCCACCTCAACGACACGAGCACTGTCGGGCACTGCCGAAACGCCAGCGGCACCGATCATCGGGTTGATTTTCTCCTTTAAGAAGAGGTTCATGAACTTGGCACCCAGCAGACCGCCGGCAGTAGCTACGGCAAACGAGGCGGCACCGAGGGCAAAGATCTTGATGGAGCTTGAGGTCAGGAAGACGGAGGCTTGTGTCGAAGCACCCACGGTGAGACCCAAAATAATGGTTACGATATCAATCAACGGGTTGGCGGCTGTGTTTTGCAAGCGTTTCACCACGCCCGATTCCTTGATGATATTGCCGAAGAACAGCATACCCAACAGCGGCAGTGCCGTGGGGCTGATGAAGGTGGTCAGGATGAGGCCGACGATGGGGAACATGATTTTTTCTGTCTTGTTCACCATGCGCGGAGCGGTCATCTTGATCATGCGTTCTTTCTTGGAGGTCAGCATACGAATGATGGGCGGCTGTATCACGGGCACCAGAGCCATGTAGGAATAGGCTGCAATGGCGATGGGGCCGATGAGGTTGCGCGTGCCGTTCGTGCCGTTGGCCAAACGCGACGAGAGGAAGATGGCGGTAGGGCCGTCAGCACCGCCGATGATGCCGATAGCGCCTGATTCCCTAAGGTTGAAACCGAGATACAAAGCGCCAATGAAGGTTAGGAATACGCCGAGTTGAGCGGCGGCACCAAGAATCATCAGTTTGGGATTGGCAATCAACGATGAGAAATCCGTCATGGCACCGATGCCTAAGAAAATCAAGGGCGGATAAATACCGGAAGTTACGCCGAAATACAGATAGTTCAACACACTGCCTTTCTGGTAGAGACCTGTTTGGAGGTTCAGTTCACCGCTTTGAAACACGCTGGTCAACAAGCCTTTCACGCCTTCAATGTCGTGGCTGCCCAAGCCGTAGTCAGCCATGTTGAGATGTTCAACAGACTTGATGGCTTCGCTGAGCACAATATGCTTGTCGCCCGGGTTGTCGCCAAAGATGGCTACCAACAGGGCCTTGGCTGTGTCTAAATCGAAACTGAGCGTTCCGGCGTCCAACATACTTTGCAGGTTCACCATGGCGTCGGCGAAACTAATGCCGTTTCCTTGGAAGAAAGGGATATTGCCGCAGATGATACCGGTGCCGATGGGGATGAGCAGCATAGGCTCAAACTCAAAACGGACGGCGAGGAAAATGAAGAGGATACCCACCAAAATCATGATGAGGTTACCTAACTTGCAGTTTCTGAAGCCTGTGAGTAGCCAGAAGTTGCTCAAGCCATCGCGTAAGCGGTCTTTCGTCGACATTTCCTTGACTTCGGTTTTGGCAACGGCTTGCACCTTAGCATTCTTGTTTTCAAGGGCTGTCACACGTTGGTCAAGTTGTTCAATCTGTTGTCCCAGTTCGGCTTCTTTTTGTGATTCCGCAACAAGTGCGTCAGCCATTTCAGCCAACTGGGCGTTGCTTTCTTGAGCGCTCATTTCGCTCACTTGCTCAGTCTTCCCTCCTAAGTCGGCGACTCTGGTGGCGAATGTCGGGTTGTTGACAACCACGAGGTTCAGCAACATCAGGAGCACCAACGAGGCGAGGATGACGACCGGCCTTCTGTAGATACTTTTCTTTCCCAACATGGTCTTATCCGATTACGATTAAAGTATCACCTTGCAGCACGTTGTCACCTTGGCGGCAGTTGATGGCGGCGATTGTACCATCGGCTTCGGCCAACAGGTTGTTTTCCATCTTCATGGCTTCGTACATGAGGAGCTTGTCGCCTTTTTTGACGTTATCGCCTTTTTTGACGAAGATTTGCATGATAGTTCCGGGGAGCGGAGCGGCCATTTTGTAGCCAGCACCACCGGTTGCAGCGGCTGGTTTTGAGGCAATAGGAGCCGAGCTCGTAGCGGCGGGCTTGGCAGCCGGACGAACCACAGGAGCCACCACAGGAGTGGCCTGTTCTTCCATTTCCACTTGATATTCTGTGCCATTCACATTGACTGTAGCGACGTTGCTCTCAATGTTCTGGACTTCTACTTCGTATGGTTTCCCACCAATGGTGAATTTGAATTTTTTCATGATTGTTCGATTTAGCGATTCCAGTGTCTAACTCCGTAGTTTTTGTCGTTCCAAGAAGTCATCCTTCTTTCGATAGTGATGACGTTGCTTTCCTCATCGTGGAGGTTTTTCGAAAGGTAAAGGGCCATGCCAATGGCAGTGAGCACCTCGGCGGGGATTTCGCCTTTGGCCAGCTTGGCGACGGGCTGTTCCGCTATCTTCTTCACTTCTTCCTTAGGAGTGTTTTTCTTGGTGTCCTGCTTCTTGAAATAGGAAGCCACACCTTGAAAAATCAAGTAGAGGATACACAGGGCTATGATGACGATAAAGAAGCCCACGAGGGTAACTATCCAGCCTTTAGTGTAAATCCAAGGCTCATGGGCCGCCAGTAATTGCATTTGGATTAGATTCATCACTTTGTAGATTAATGGTTACAGCGGGATATTCGAATGTTTCTTCTCGGGGTTGGCGAGGCGTTTCGTCTCCAGGGTGCGCAGGGCCCGAATAACGCGGAAACGGGTGTTGCGCGGCTCGATGACATCATCGATATAGCCGAACTGGGCGGCGGCATACGGATTGGCGAACTTGTTGCGGTATTCCTCTTCCTTCTGGGCGACAAACTCGGCGCGTTCTTCGGGGTTCTCAATTTCGGCAATCTTCTTGCCATCGAGCACCTCTACGGCACCGCTGGCACCCATCACGGCGATTTCGGCAGTTGGCCAAGCGTAGTTCATGTCGTTGCGCAGTTGCTTACAACCCATCACGAGGTGCGAGCCGCCATACGACTTGCGCAGTGTGACGGTTACTTTCGGCACGGTGGATTCGCCGTAAGCGTAGAGCAGTTTGGCGCCATGGACGATGATGCCGTTGTACTCCTGACCTGTACCGGGCAGGAAGCCGGGCACATCGACCAAGGTCACGATCGGGATGTTGAAGGCATCGCAGAAGCGCACAAAGCGGGCTCCCTTGCGCGAAGCATCGCAGTCCAATACACCGGCAAAGAAGGCCGGATTGTTGGCCACGATACCCACCGACATGCCATCGAAGCGGGCAAAGCCAATGATGATGTTCTTGGCGTAGTCCTTATGGACCTCAAGGAAGTCGCCGTTGTCAACGATGGCTTTGATAATATCGTTGACATTGTAGGGCTTGCTTGGGTTGTCGGGGATGATTTGGTTGAGCGTATCGTCTAAACGGTCGACTGGGTCGTTGCATTCCACAACGGGAGCTTCTTCCATGTTGTTCTGCGGGATGAAGGAGATGAGGCGGCGGATGAGGCCAAGACCTTCTTCTTCATTCTCAACGGCGAAGTGGGCCACACCCGACTTTGTGGAGTGAATGCGGGCACCGCCGAGGTCGTCAGTCGACACATCTTCACCGATAACGGTCTTCACCACTTTCGGTCCGGTCAGGAACATATAGCTGTTGGCCTCAGTCATGATGATGAAGTCGGTCAAAGCAGGCGAATACACGGCACCGCCGGCGCAGGGGCCGAAGATAGCCGAAATCTGCGGGACGACACCCGAAGCATTGATGTTGCGTTGGAAGATCTCGGCGTAGCCGGCTAAGGAGCGTGAGCCTTCTTGGATACGGGCACCGCCCGAGTCGCAGATACCGATGACGGGTGCCCCCACTTTCATGGCTTGGTCCATCACCTTGCAAATCTTTAGCGACATGGTCTCACTCAAAGCACCGCCAAACACGGTGAAGTCCTGAGCATAGACATAGACAACGCGGCCGTCGATGGTGCCGTGACCAGTGACAACGCCGTCGCCGAGGTACTGTTGCTTGTCGAGACCAAAATCGACGGTGCGATGGGTAACGAACATGTCAGTCTCTTCGAAGCTGCCTTCGTCTAAGAGGATGGCAATGCGTTCGCGGGCAGTCATTTTGCCCTTGGCATGTTGAGAGTCGATGCGCTTTTGGCCGCCGCCGAGACGGGCCTCGTTGCGTTTCTCCAACAATTCCTGGATTTTTTGTTCTATTAACATGATATACTGAGTGTTAGATTATTACTTGTTGATGCGGGGATTGCTTTGGCTGTTAGCCATTGGCCAACTGCACATCAAGCTAACAGCTAACGGCCAAATCCGCGTCTTATTTGTTCTTATTCTCGCAAAGTTCGGTCAGAACGCCAAAGGTCGATTTCGGGTGGAGGAAGGCAATGCTCAATCCTTCGGCACCCCCACGCGGAGCTTGGTCGATGAGGCGAATGCCGGCTTCCTTGGCCTCTTCGAGGTGGCCTTCGATATTCTCAACGGCGAAAGCAATGTGGTGCATACCACCACGGCCGTTGTTCTTCTCGATGAAAGCGGCAATGGTGCTCTCAGGGCAGGTGGGCTCCAAAAGTTCAATTTTGGTCTGGCCGCAACGCAAAAATGCGGTCTTCACCTTTTGGTCGGCTACTTCTTCAATGGCATAGCACTTGGTGCCAAGCAGCATTTCAAAGAAAGGAATGGCTTCGTCCAAGCTTGTGACGGCAATTCCAATGTGTTCAATGTGAGATGGTTGCATATCTTATCCGAATAAAAAATGTTAATAACATACATATTTGAATTCGGGTGCAAAGGTACAACAATTTCCGATGTTTCCAACGGAATTGTTGCACCTCTTTTATTTTATTTTTAGGATTTTTTGCTTTTGAGCGCCGCCAAAAACAGCGGGATTTCATCCTCCTTCAGCACCATGATGTCAGTTTCAGGCGCGAACTCGAAAGGCCTGTAACGGTGCAGTTGCACGGCACCAAATTTGCCGTCTTTCGAGGCGATGATGACCATCTTCACATTGCCGTCCGGTAGAGGATGCAGCTGTTTCAAGGCTTCGAAATGTTTGTGCTCCAAAGCCGATTTCAAGGCTGTGAAATTCTCGGCAGGGAAGAAATATTCTTCCTTTCTTACCGGTGATTGAGTAGGTTTGTAATACCAGTGGCGGAAGAAGCCTTTCTGTTCCAACTCGGGGTGTTCGTGTTTTGCAAGGTTCGCGATTTGATTTATTGTTTCCATTTTTCGTGTTGTTTTTAATTTGTTGTTATTGAATAATTTGTCACCGTTGGGACACATCGCATGTGTCTGCACAAACGCACCGCGTCCTACCGCGTGCGAAAAAATGGAAACGGCTAAATCAGTATGCGCCTCAATCGGAAAATATGGTATTCCTTCGGGAACGCAATTAATGAAGAGACAGGATGGTGGATGAGCTTTGCCACGACAGGTTTGTTTGTAGCAAGCAGCACCTGCCGCAGGCTTGTATTGTGGTTGACAATACGGTTGCGGTTGGTCAGTAGGCGGACGCCGGTGTATGGCGTGCAGGCATTCGAATCCTCATGGAGCGCGTTGCGGTTGTCGGCAACAGCATTATAGAGCATTGCTATGTTGGTCTCAATCTTGTTGTACCAAGCGGTGCTCCCAGCATGTATCGGTTCTTTGTCAACTGATTTTGAAGGCGTTGTATGCCCGCTGAGCGACAAGATGAAAAACAACATTATGAAACCAAAGGCCTTCATTTCTTCTGATCTTTCAGGCGGCAAAAGTACAACAATTTCCGAGGTTTCCAACGGAATTGTTGCACATAATTTTTTCATAGGACTTCGAACCCACAAAATGCTTAGGTTGCATGACCGATTTCAAGGTGGTGAAGTCGAAAAATTTCTCTTTTAAGGGCATAAATACAAAAAATACAAAAAATAAAAATGCTTTTCTTTGATTTTGTGCAAGTTATATAAAAAGCACGAAAATTTGAAAAGTACATTTGCTTTAATTTAGGTTTAATTCTGTGGTAATAAAAGGTGCTGAAAGTTGCATGTAGGTTTAATTCTGGCGGATTTTGTTTAACTCTGCGCCGGAAAAACAACGAAACAGCACTGTTTTACAAGGATTTGACAATTTTCCTGAATGTGCGAAAATGATGCCTTAATAACCAATTAAACGCCACTAAAAACGGCTTGCCGGAACACTCTCCAGCAGGCCGTTTTTGTGTGCATTTTTTGATTAGGTTAACGATTAGGTTAACGGATGTGTACTTTTGGTGATGTGAAAAACAACAACATAATGTTTGAATTATAATTGTTTTGTCAGTGTTGTAATAATTATCCGTACCCATTTGTGTAAATGAAAAATCGGATTGATTTCTGATTAATATATTGATAATCAATTAAAAATGGCAAAAACACACAAATGTATACAAATAAAGTGTTGTTTACAGTTGATTTGAATGTTGTGATTGAAGTCTTTTAAGTATGGCTTTTGTTTCCCTGTATTCTTCTGCTTCTGGAATATCGATGAAATCAGCTTCTATGTCGTTCTTTTTTACAACCTCTTTTATTTCATCAAGGGTGACATTAAAAAACTCTTTTCGCGGATTTACCATGTTTACTTTGTGAGAATCGAATTGATTATGCAACGCGGCTTCCAGTTTCGGAGCATCTTCTGAAAAAATCATCGCATGAATATCGAATGAGAATGGCACAGAAGCGTCTCCCAACTCACGAACACGATCTTCAGGTTCTAAACGGCGCGTCATGCCTATTTTATAAACATCTTCCCCAAAGGATCCTATATTGGATATTACATATACATGCCCTCTTTTTGTTTGTTGCGCCATCGATAAAGCCCTCTCCTTTTTGGCTTGTGCTTCGATCAAGTCTGCCTCTAATTTACTAATTCTATCCAATAGTTTTTGTTTTTCTTCCCCAGATGCCGCTTCTGCTTCTTTTCTTGCTTTTTCCAATGCTTTCCGGAACAGTTCCTCTTCTTTCAATGCTTCTGCCTCGGCGCGTTCGTATTCTTTGCGTGCGCGTTCCTCTTCTCTTAACGCCTCTTGTGCTGCTCTTTGTTCGTCTTTTTCTTTCTTTTTTTTGAGATTATATTCGTGTTCGAGTGTTAGTTCTTCAATTTTAAGATCACAGTATTGAGGACTGATATTGACGGAAAACGAGTCTCCAAGTTTGTTCAGAGTATCACGCAATTTATAGATCCTCTCCTTTATTTGTTCAAAATTATTCCATTTCACTTTTGAAATCAAGGCATCGCTTTCACCGTTAAATGCTCTTAGTATTAACTTCTGATATATCTTCACTACACGCTGACCTTTCGATAGGCTTCCATCGATGGTCCAGTTTGTCGAACAAGAGGTCGCGGTATTCGCCTGTACCATGGATTTTTGTTTGTCTATTATTATCGATAGCTTTGTTTTATATTCTTCGGATGTTGAAAAGTCGTAAACCGGCGTGTATATGCCTGATTCCACAATATCAAGGCTTGATTCGAATACTGATAGTGTTTTTCTAATGTCTTCGATTTTCTTTTCTAAATCTTTGACTGTTTCCTTAGAATCGGCTATATTGGAAACTAAGGTGTCCAGTTCCGCTCTCTTTTTTTCGCACTCTTTATTGATGTCAGCGATTGGTGCGTACTTCTTTTCAGTTTGCTTTTGACTTCTTCTTGCCACAAGAAACAGTACAAGGAAGAGGATGGTCGTGATAAAAAACAAGATTTCCATGATTTAATTGATTTAGTTATTCCAGTCTAATTACTCCGACAACCAAGGCAATGCCAGTGATTTCGGCAACGGGTATGTCGAATGGGGGATAGTTCTCGTTGTCGGAAACCGCCATTATATATCCCTCAGTTTGCGACTGGCGGAGTCGTTTACACAAGATGTCCTGCTCGCGGGTGGCAATAACATGGCATTTGTTCCATTGGATAAAGCTGTGCTCGTGGAGGATGGTGCAAGCCACCACATCGCCGGAATTGTATTTCGGGTACATGGAGGAGCCACTGATTTCAATCATAAAGTCCACTTTGCAGTGGCTGAATTTGGGAATGACATAGTAAGCCTTTACATCAGCCTCCTTAATCATAAAGTCCATATTGCCGAAACCAGCCACGGCAGACTGGGTAACAAGTGGGATGCCGTTTTGATGGGGGTTGCATGGTTCTGTGGTACCATGTTTCAGCATCTCGCCTTCGCCTGTAAGGAGCCAATTACGATCAAGATCAGTATAGAAGTTCAATACTTTTTCTATAACCGAATTGGATAAATCCCTATTTTCTTTCCTTGATTTTCCAATAATACCTACAGATAAAGACAATTGCACAGTAACTTGATTATCATTTAAGCCCCTGTATTTCATGTATTTATCAAACCTATCAATTTTTCTTTCCATATTTTTCTATAAAATTTCAATATTTTTGACCGTTGTATTGAAATAAGTTCTATATTTGCAGCGTGGATTTCATTATTAAACCACGCGACAAATATAGCAAAAAATATGACAAAGCAACTACACACGAAAAAAGGCACGGGAAAGGCGATAGCAAAGCTGCTCGGCGTGAGCATGCAGACGGTGAGCAAGGCCATGCGCGGCAAGAGCGACACCGTGACGGCGAGGAAAATAAGGACACTGGCAATCAGAAACTACGGGGCCGTTGAAGTGGAGATTTAATCACAATAATAAATAAGGAGTAAAGAAGAAATGACACAATTAACTCAAAAAGAAAAAGAAAAAGAAGCGAAACCCGTAAAAGAGTATTTCGTTGAAGACGAGGAAGACCTTGGCCTCGTGGAAAAGGGCGCATGGATGAAAGGCTATACATGCTTCCGCACTCAATCAATGTGTGAATGCCGCTATTACAACCCCAACAACGGCTTCTCCGAGCCAGCATTTAGGGACTCGGTACTCATCACCATTGGCGACATAATCAAGATGGATGTGGTTCTTTGCCCGAGATGCGCGGTTAAGAGAAACTTGCATGCCAATCCTTTTGAAAAGTTTATCAGTACCGCGTTGGAGGCAGAAAGGAGCAAGCAATGAAAAAAACGCTGAAAAAAGGAATCGGGACGGCGATGGTTGGCATCGGACTGTTCCTCGCCGTTTGCACGGCTGACGGCAGCAATCATGAAATCGGGCTGCGGCTGGCGGGGGTGGCGATGCTCGCCATCGGAGCTTGGCTGGCCGAGGCC
>JBHACT010000112.1:0-56637 GCA_041854745.1 Candidatus Limimorpha sp.
GAAGCAGCGGCATTTTGTGGTGGTGTACAAAATCAGGAAAGACCATGTCTATGTGGCTGACCCCGCACATGGTTTGGTGAAGTTCCGCACAAAGGAGTTTCTCAACGGCTGGATCAGCAAGAAGGGAGAGGACGGGGACGAGGGCATCGCCCTGCTCCTTGAACCCCAGCCGGAGTTCTACGCCGCTGAGGGAGAGAAACCTGACAAGGCCAAGCTGTCGTTTATATTGCAGTATCTGAAACCGTACAAGAAACTCATCTTCCAGCTTTTCTTGGGGATGCTGTTCGGCACTTTGCTCCAGCTCATTTTTCCTTTCTTTACCCAAAGCATTGTGGACTATGGCATAGGGAACAGCAACCTTGGCTTCGTTACGCTTATCCTTGTGGCCCAGCTCACGCTCTATGCTGCCCAAACAGCAGTGGAGTTCATCCGCTCATGGATATTGCTTCACATCAGCACACGAATCAATATCAGCATCATTTCAGATTTCCTTATCAAACTGATGAAGTTGCCCATAGGTTTCTTCGATACAAAGAAGATTGGCGACTTGATGCAGCGTATCGGCGACCACCGGCGCATTGAGTCGTTTCTTACTTCTTCTACGCTTAACACGCTGTTTTCCTTTGTTACTTTCCTTGTGTTTGCCGTGGTGCTGGCCTTCTACAGCCCCAAGCTGCTCATCGTGTTTCTCATCGGCAGCACCCTGTATGTGCTGTGGGTCTTGGTCTTCCTGAAATACCGCCGCGAATTGGACTACAAGCGTTTCGCCCAAGCCTCGGCAGAACAAAGCAACCTGATACAGATGATTACGGGCATGCAGGAAATCAAGCTCAACAACTGCGAGAAGCAGAAACGCTGGGAATGGGAGGGCATACAGGCCAAGCTGTTCAAAGTGAGCATCAAAGGGTTGGGCCTAAGCCAATGGCAGCAGAGCGGGGCGTTTTTCATCAATGAGACGAAGAACATACTGATTTCCTTCCTTTCGGCACGAGCTGTCATCCAAGGCGACATGACACTGGGCATGATGATGGCTGTCCAAACCATTGTAGGGCAACTCAACTCGCCCATCGGGCAGATGATCGGTTTCATACAGAGCGCTCAGGATGCCAAAATCAGCCTTGAACGCTTGGGTGAAATCCACAACAGAGAGGACGAGACCCAAGACGGTGACAACAAAGTGAGCATTTTCCCCGAAGACAAGAGCTTAGAGGTGCAGGATCTGACTTTCCATTATGATCCCTTGCAGGATGCCGTACTCAAAGGAATGAACCTCACCATCCCGGAAGGCCAGGTGACGGCTGTGGTCGGGATGAGCGGCAGCGGCAAGACCACCTTAGTCAAATTGCTGCTGGGGTTCTATCCGCCCAATAAGGGCAGCATCCGTGTGGGTGGTGTCAATCTGAAAAATGTTGACCCTAAGTCATGGCGTGCCCGTTGCGGCACGGTGATGCAGGATGGCTTCATCTTTTCGGACAGCATCGCCAAAAACATTGCCGTGGGAGAAGAACAAATCGACGAGCGACGGCTACTTCATGCAGCACATGTGGCCAACATTCAAGAAATGATAGAAAACCTACCTTTGGGATACAACACCAAGATAGGCCAGGAAGGCAACGGCATCTCGCAGGGACAGCGGCAGCGCATCCTGATTGCAAGGGCTGTGTACAAGAATCCAGATTACATCTTTTTGGATGAGGCCACCAATGCCTTGGATGCCAACAACGAGCGTGTTATCATGGACAACTTGCAGGCTTTCTTCAAAGGACGCACTGTAGTTGTGGTGGCCCATCGACTGAGCACGGTGCGCAACGCTGACCAGATTGTGGTGCTCAACCACGGCAGGATAACGGAGACCGGCACACACGAGACCCTGGCCGCACGGCGGGGCGAGTATTACGAATTGGTGAAGAACCAGCTGGAATTGGGAGGATAAGCATGGAGAAAGGCAAAGACAAAGCAAAAGGTTTGGAACTCCATAGCAAACCCGTGCAGGAGATCATGGGAAGACCTCCTGGCTGGCTGGTACGCAGTGGGATTGCCGTGATTGTGACGGTGGTTGCGTTGCTCCTTTTAGGTAGCCATTTCGTGAAATATCCGGAAATCCTAACGGCAGATATCACCATCAACGCCTATAACCTTCCGGCACAAGTGAAAGCCCGTAGCTCGGGAAGGATTGACACCGTTTTTGTGGAAGACGGGATGCATGTCGGTGAGGGAAGCCCGTTAGCTTTGATTGAAAATGCTGCTGATTATGGGGATGTGGTGTTGCTGAAAAACCACCTAGCAGCTACAAAGCGGGATTCGGTTTGGCATATAGGCCAAGATTTACGTCTTGGCAGTATACAGGAGAGTTATCTGAGTTTTGTCCAAGCCGCAAACGACTATCAGTTTTTCCTTGAAAAAGACTATGCCAACATTCTGATTGCTTCCAAGAAGGAACAAATCAAAGTTATGGAGGAAAACCAGCAGAACCAGCAGGAAAGGTTGCATATCAGTACTGAACAACTTGCCATTGCGCATGACAGGTTTAGGATAGACTCCATCCTTTATTCTGAAAAGGGCATCGCCAAGGTGGCTTTCCAAGAAAGCCAGAAATCATACATGCAGCAGCAGATGTCGCACCAAAGCCTGTTGAGTGAAGCAGACAATTTGAGGCTTAGCCTGTTACAGACCGGACAAGCGGTAACAGAGTTGGAACAAGGCCGAGCAGAACAGAAGCATGGCTATTATATGCGTCTCTGTGTCGCCCGAGACCAGATGGAGGCGCAGATTACACAATGGGAGAAGAATTTTCTGCTTGTCAGCCCGACAAAGGGCATAGTGGCCATCACAAAATACTGGCAGAAGAACCAGAACATTACATCAGGGGAGACCATGATGACGGTGGTTCCAGTGGGGGCATCGTCCTACTTTGGCAAGCTTTATCTTTCACAACGCGGAGCGGGTAAAGTAAAGGAAAGCCAAAAAGTGAACATCAAACTTGACGATTACCCCTATATGGAGTTTGGTTTCGTCCAAGTAACACTCTCGAGTATCTCCTTGCTGACCTACGACGACCCAACCTTGGGCAATGTCTATGCCTTGGAAGTCAAGCTACCCGATTCGCTCATCACCCAGTACGGCACGACTATCCCCTACCGACCCGAAATGACCGGCATCGCCGAAATCATCACCGATGACATGACCGTCATGGACAGGCTAATCAACCCCATCAAGGCGGTGCTGAAGAGATAATCGTCAAGTACGAGATTGAATTAAAGCTTTTTTCGTAATTTTGTCCGCAAAATTATTTTGCCATGCAAAACACCTTTGACCCCAATGCCGCAGCCGTCGCCGACTCGGGCATATACGGCCTGCCTTGCACTGCCGAAGAGGCACAAATCATTATCATACCCGTGGAATGGGAACTCACCACGAGCTACAACCGTGGTACCGTTGACGGTTCCGCCACCATCATGGAGGCCTCCCTACAAGTTGACCTCTGCCACCACGACTACCCCAACCTCTGGAAGAAGGGTATCTGGATGGACGAATTTCCGAAGGAATTGCGCGAACTCCACGATGAGATGGCACCGTTGAGCGAAGCCATCATCAATGCTTTGTATGAAGGTACCGTCGACGAGGAGCCAGAGAAATACGCCGAGCTTTATGCCCGTATCGAAGCCGCCACAGAAAAGAAAAACACTTGGCTGCACGATCGTATCGCCTATTGGAAAGCCCTAGGCAAAGTGGTCGGACTGTTGGGCGGCGACCACAGCTGCCCCCTCGCCTATCACCAATACTTAAATAAACAAGGTGTGGAATACGGCATACTCCATGCCGATGCCCACTGCGACCTGCGCGAAGCTTTTGAAGGCTTCAAATACTCACATGCTTCTATCTTCTATAACACACTGAAATTCAACAATGTGAAAAAGCTCGTCCAAGTCGGAATCCGCGATTACTGCCATCAGGAGAAAGCCTTAGCCGAGAGTCAACCCGAACGCATTAAGGTGTTTTTCGACCGCGACTGTCGCCGCCGCCTCTTTGAGGGCGCCAAATGGAAGGACATTGTGGACGAGATGATTGCCGCCTTGCCGAAGAAGGTCTATCTCTCCATCGATATCGATGCCCTCGACCCAAAACTTTGCCCCAACACGGGTACGCCCGTTCCGGGCGGTCTGGAGTACGAGGAACTGATGTATCTGCTCAACCGCATCCGTGAGGCCGGCAAGGACATCATCGGCTTCGACCTTTGTGAGGTCTCGCCTGCACCCGATGGCGGCGACTGGGACGGCAATGTGGGTGCCCGCGTGCTGTTCCACCTCTGTGGCGTGGCCTCCAAATAACCCTTTCGGACAATTTGGACAACTCTCCCATTCCTTTTGTAAGCCGAACCGCGCAAAAAAACGCATTTTTCTCTCGTTCATTTTGTTTTTTCATATCTTTGTGCCCAAATTCGAAACCTATTTCGACAATGGCACTGAACAATCTTTTCACTAGAGGAAGCAGCCGCGAAAAACACTTCTTCCCCACTTACGCCAAACAGGCAGAAACGGCACAGATTGCCGCCCAATACCTCAAGGAACTGGTCAAGAGCGACGACCCTGAGGAGCGCAAATTACTCACCCGCATGATTAAGAAACAGGAGACCACCGGCGACGAGTTGCTGCGCGAGTTCTACATCGAACTCAACGAGGCTTTCATCACGCCATTCGACCGCGAAGACATGAACGCCTTAGCTATGGAGTTGGACAAGTTCCTCGACTTCATCAACCATTCGGCCAAGACCATCCTGATGTACAAACCCAAGAAAATCGACAAGCAGATCAAGGAAATCATCGACAACATCCACGAGGACGCAACCATCATGATGGAAATCTTCAGTTTGCTCGACGACATCGGGAAAAACCACCAGCAGATCAGCGAACTCAGCCAGCGTGTTACCCAAATCGAGCATGTCGTCGACGACATCTACGGCGACTACATCTCCTTCCTCTTCAGCAATGTGGAGGACGAGATTGAACTGCTGAAATGCAAGGAGATAGCCCAAGCGGTAGAAGACACCACCGACCGTGCCAAGGAAGTGACCAGCACCGTGAAAAGCCTAATCATAAAAGAAGCGTGATGAACATCCTGACCATAGCCATCATCCTATCCATCGTCCTTGCTTTCGTTTTCACCTTCCTCAACGGCATGAACGATGCGGCCAACGCCATTTCGCCCATCATCGCCACCAAGGTGATGACCCCGATGCAAGCCATCCTATGGGCTTCATTCTGGGAGTTCACGGCTTTCATCATCATCCGATGGATCTTCAAGCAGGAGTTCGCCGTAGGCAACACCATGGGCAACTTCGCCGACCAAGCCATCATTGACCCCTATCTGATCCTGTCGGCATTGATAGGCGCGGCCGTCTGGGTCGCCGTTTGCACCAAAAGCGGCATGCCCATCTCCACTTCGCACGCCCTCATCGGCGGTATCATTGGAGCGGCATGGTTCGTCAACGGGAGCAGCGTTTTGCACATGAAACCCATCATCATCACCATAGCTTTCATCGTCCTTTCCCCTTTGATTGGACTGTTCTTAGGCTTCTTCTTGGAATGCTTAGTGCTGAAAATCTTCAGGAACCGTTCGCGAAAGCGAGTCGATAAGATTTTCAAGGTATTGCAACAAGCCTCCACTGCGGTATTCAGTATCGGCCACGGTTCCAACGACGCACCCAAAACCATGGGTATCATCGCCGTGCTGATGGCCAGCGTATTCACCACAGCGAACGTCTCGCCCGAAATGCAGGATTTCATTGGCATGTTCTACGACAGGAGCAAAGACTTGAGACTTGAACGAGCCTTCCACATCCCCGACATCTTGGCCGTCAGCTGCTACATCATCATGTCGCTCGGTATTTTGATCGGAGGCAAAAAAGTCATCAAAACTATGGGCGGCGGTTTGGCCAAAATCACACCCATCAAAGGCTTCTCCGCTGAATTTGCGGGCGCCACCACCCTGATTGCCACCTCATTTTTGGGCATCCCCGTCAGCACCACGCACACCATCACCGGCGGTGTCATCGGCGTGGGGCTTACCGACGGCATGAAATCAGTGAAATGGGTCACCGCCAAGCGTATCGTCCTGTCGTGGGTACTCACCATCCCGGTACCATTAATCATCAGCGGCTTGCTCAACCTGTTGTTCCACCTCTTACCCATCTGATTGCCATGAGTCTCAACCGTTTCTTCCGGTTTTTTGTCCCCAAAGAAAAGAAGTTCTACCCGCTCTACCAAAAGCAGGCGGAATACATAGAAAAGGCATCAAAACTCCTGAGCCAGATGCTTATCGAGACCGACCTCGACCGTTTGGAGAACCTCAAAAAAGAAATCAAAGCCTGCGAAACCGAAGGCGATGAAGTCTTGCGCGACTTCTATTCCCAACTGTTCAACACCGTGCTCACTCCCTTCGAACGCGAAGATGTTCACGAGTTAGCCGAAATGATGGACACCTTCTTAGACCATATCGACGACTCGGCCAACATCGTCCTCACCCGGCGTTTTCTTGCCATCGATGAAGACCTCACCACCATGGCCGAAAACATCGTGTTCGCCGCCGAAAACCTTAGTGCCATCATCCGCAACCTGCCCGAGATGACCTATAAAAGCAAAGAAATTTCCCGTCTCTGTCAGGAAATCAAGACTCTGGAACACGATAATGACGCGCTCTACGGCAACTACATCAGCAAGCTGTTCGACAACGGATACAGCCTCACTGAAATCATCAAACGCAAGGACTTGGTCCAAGTGCTTGAAAACACCACCAATACCGTGAAATACATATCGGATAAGGTTAGAAGTATCATTAGTAAATTGTAAATCATAAACGACCATTAACCGTCTGCTTTCAGCCTGTCATTGTCAGGCTTGAAGCCCCAAAGAATAATACCATGAAACAAATCATCAACAGCCTGTTAGACAACGACCTTTATACCTTCAGTGTGTGCTACGCCTACCTGCGGAAGTTTCCCCGCGCTATGGGCCAATACACTTTTGTCGACCGCAACAACACAGTTTATCCCAAAGGTTTCGCCGAAAAACTGCAAGAGCAGTTTAAGGCATTGGAAGACCTCCGTATCGACGAGGACGACATTGAGTTCATGAAACGTAAATGCTATTACTTTCCGAAATGGTTCTTTACCTTTTTGAGAGGTTTATCTATGCAATCGTCCGAAATTGAAACGGTTCAAGACGAAAACGGCCATCTGCACATCACCGTGACGGGTCTATTGTGGCGCACCGTCTTCTGGGAGATGCCCATTTTGGCCACCATCTCCGAGTTGATGCACGAGCTCAAAGGCGAGTTTGAGCATTACGATGCCGAAAAGGAATACAAGAAATCATACGACAAGGCCACCCGTCTCATCAGCAATGGCGTGAAGTTCAGCGACTTCGGCACACGCCGCCGTTTCTCCTTCGAGCATCAGGACTTGGTGATCCGCAGCCTCATAGCAGCGCAGAAACAGTTCACCAAGACCTATTTTGTGGGTACCTCCAATGTGCTGATGGCCAAGAAATACGACCTCACCCCCATCGGAACCATGAGCCATCAGTTTGTGGAAACCTGCTCATTATTCGGTTATAACGAAGCCAACTACATCGCCATGGATTATTGGCAGGAAGTGTATGCCGGCAGTTTGGGAATATTTCTTTACGACACTTACACACGCAAGGCTTTCTTCCAGAATTTCACGCAATTACACGCCAAATTGTTTGACGGCCTGCGTGTCGACAGCGGCGATAACATAGAGGCTCTGGAGGAAATCATCGAGAAATACAAGGAGCTGGGCATCAACCCTGCGCATAAGGCCATCATCTTTAGCAATGGCCTGAATGTGGACGATGCCATCGCCATCCACCAAGCCGTCAACGGCCGAATGCAAGACTCCTTCGGTATCGGCACCCACCTCACCTGCGACATCGACAATGTGAAGGCCATGAACATCGTGGTGAAACTCACGGCGGCCAAAATCACCGAGAAGCGCAACTGGAAGAAGGTAGTGAAGCTCAGCGACGACCTCGGCAAATACACCGGCGACCCGGAGGAAATCGAAATTTGCAAGAAGACACTGGAAATCAGTTGAGAGTTAGATGTATTAAACAGACTCAGCCATCAAGTCTTTTCTGCCAATCAGACTGAAAATAGTGATTTTGTTGTCTTCGTTGAGGATACGGAGTGTCCTCAAGATTTCATTCAATGTTGATCCGCTGGTAGTCACATCGTCGATAATCAACACATTCTGTTGACGAATGGAAGCGCAAAGCCTTTCATCTGCTTTAGAAGCAAATTTCAAAAAATCCATCATATAAGGACGGAAGCGGCTTTTTTTCACATCCTTGGCGATAGTAAAATAATCCTTTTGGTGAATAAGATCAAGCATCTTATTGATGGATTTTTTGGCTTCTGCTTTCTGAGCTTCGGTGTAACGCGGCCTACCGTTTTCCAACACATCGTCCAGATACTGTACCTGATAAGCGTCCATATCAAAGGAAATACTCAACGGCAGAGCTTTCACTAACTCCATCTTCCTCAACATCGGTTGCGCAAAACGATAGATATATCGCAGCATGTATTGATTGACCCTACTCGACGACTCGGGCATCACGACCAGATTGTAATCATATAGGTTAATCTTCCCATTAAGACTATCTACCGACTTTTTGATAAATTGCGTCAAATCAGGGTTATCCTGCAAGGTGTTGTTAAACTTCACATGGTCTATGAACGCACTACGGACATTGCTATCCACCTGACCAGAGAACTCATAACCATAGTAGAAGCACTTTCCAAATGCCTCCACCTGATAGCCATCGCCCGTCAATTTGACGATGTCTTCTGCTCCATCGTGTTCAAAGTCGAACACGAACACTTGTTTCTCATCGTCGAATGTTACGCCCATATTGTGTGATTTTCAGGCGCAAAGATACATAATTTCCTGCAAATAACAGAAAAATATCAAAACACTTTCCGCCATCCGCAGCCATTTCGCCACTCGGAACAGCCGTAAGCCGTCTTTCCTTTGATAATATGCCCCTTGCCGCAGAGCGGACAAGGCTGCCCGAGTATAGCATCAGGATCCGACTCGGAAGGCTTGTCATTTCCATGCGGGGAAGTGCGGCGGCTGGAATCCACGCCTTCCGCAACTTTCTTAGGCTTAGATGTTGAAGATTTCTTCGGCTTCTCTTCCACTACCGCTGCCGCCACGCGGCGGTTGCTGTTGTCCATCATCACCGTGGTAACAATCTCCGTCACCATCTGCTTCAACTCATCTAAGAATTGTCGGGCTTCGTATTTGTGCTGCTCTATCTCACGGAGTTTCTTCTCCCAAATGCCCGTCAGCTCGGCACTTTTCAAAAGGTCCTCGTGAACGAGGCCGATAAGTTCGACACCCGTGGGAGTGGGTTCGAGGCTTTTGCGGATTTTCTTGATGTAGTTGCGTTTGAACAGTGTCTCGATGATGGCGGCCCGTGTCGATGGTCGCCCAATGCCGTTCTCTTTCATCACCTCGCGCAGCGACTCATCGTCAACCAACTTGCCCGCTGTTTCCATGGCACGGAGCAGGGTTGCCTCGGTGTAAGGCTTTGGCGGCGAGGTCCACTTCTCAGCCAGCTGCGGCAGGTGCGGACCGTGCTCGCCCCTCTCGAAGATAGGCAGGGTCTTTTCCTCGTCCTCCTGCCCTTCCTTCTTCTCTTCTTCCTGCTTCACCGGCTTGATGACCTCGCGCCAACCGGGCACTATAATCTGCTTGCCCGAGGTTTTGAACTCCACATCGTCGACCTTGCCCAAAACGGTCGTTGTAGCAAACTGGCAGTCGGGGTAAAACACAGCGATGAAATGGCGGCAGACCTCATCGTACACCTTTTCCTCGGCAAACGACAATCCCTGCGGCACCACGCCCGTCGGGATGATGGCATGGTGGTCGGTAACCTTGCTGTTGTCAAACACTTTCTTGCTCTTGGGCAGCTTTTTCCCTGCCAAGGCCGCCGTGTATTCGGCATAGTTGGAGAGTTTTGCCAGAATATCAGGGCATTTCGGATAAATATCGTCGCTCAGATAGGTGGTGTCGACACGCGGATAGGTAGTGTATTTCTTCTCGTAGAGGCTCTGTATGGTCTGCATGGTCTGGTCGGCGGAGAAACCATAGCGTTTGTTGCACTCCACCTGCAAGGAGGTCAGGTCGTACAGCCTCGGCGGAGCCTCCGTGCCTTTTTTCGTGGAAATATCGATTACCGTAAACTCTTTTCTCTCAACGCTTTGCAAATCCTTCCGTCCTTCCTCTACGGAACCATATTTGCCTTTGATGGCGGTAAAGGTGGTGTCGCGGTAAACGGTTGAGAGCACCCAATAGGCTTCCGGCTTAAAATTAGTGATTTCATGGTATCGGTTGACAATCAGCGCCAAAGTGGGTGTCTGCACCCTGCCTATGGACAGCACTTGTCGGTTTTGGCCGTATTTCAAGGTGTAGAGCCGCGTGGCATTCATGCCCAAAAGCCAGTCGCCGATGGCACGCGACAGGCCCGCCTCGTAGAGCGATTGGTAATCGGTTTGGTCTTTCAAGGTCTTGAACCCTTCTTTGATGGATTCTTCGGTCAGGGAGGAAATCCACAATCGCTTCACGGGACAATGCACCGCAGCCTTCTGCATCACCCATCGCTGGATGAGTTCTCCCTCTTGTCCGGCATCGCCGCAATTTACAATCTCATCGGCTTTCCGAAACAAGGATTCAATTACCCTAAACTGTTTTTCCACGCCCTTGTCGGCGATGAGCTTGATGCCAAAACGGGGCGGAATCATAGGCAGCCGACTCAAAGCCCAAGCTTTCCATTGGTCGGTGTAGTCATGAGGCTCCTTCAAGGTGCAGAGATGGCCGAAAGTCCAAGTCACCTGATAGCCGTTGCCTTCCATGTAACCTTCATGGGCGGTGTTGGCTCCAAGCACCTTGGCGATGTCGCGGGCGACACTCGGTTTTTCGGCGATACATACTATCATCTCAGTCAGGATTATAATTCATCAGCACTTCTGCCTTGTCCTGTTGTGCCACAAACCACACCAAATCATCGGCTTGGAAAGTAATCCGAGCCGATGGGTTCAATATAAAATGCCCATCGCGTTCGATGGCGATAATCATGGCATCAAAATTCTCGGCTAATCCTGAATCTATCAAAGCCACACCGATGAAGGAGCTGTTGTGCTTCACCTTCACTTTGTACAAATCCACCTCACCTTCTTCATGTTCCCTAATCAGCTGATCATCAAACACCTCAATCTTTGGCAGGAGGAGACGCAGACGGTTCTCATGCCCCACAAAGGTAATCTTGTCGTATGGAAACAGTTGGAAAGCAGACTTGGGCAATTCAACCACCTGTTTGCCACGCTCCACGCTGACCACGCTCACATTGTAGTTGTCGCGGAAGTCGGTATCCTTGATGAATTGGCCCGAATATACGCTGTCGGGACTCAATGTCATTTTCTGCAAATGGCAGTTCTCCTGCAAAATTTCAGGGATGGTAAACACCTGCATCGACTGCCGTTTGTTGAGGTTGTACATAAAGCGTTCTTCGATACGCTTGTAGAACTTCATCACCGGACTCAACACCTTCAGCAATACCGCGAAAATCAAGGCGAAGCCAATATTAATCCATTGGAACCATGTTGCCCCGAAACCGAGTGTCGACCAAAACGGCCCATTCAGGAAATGCCGTAAAACGCTATAGGAAATGGCCCAAACAATCACAATCCGCAGTAGGAAGATGACAAGAATCACCGTCTTGTTGAAACGATTGGCATTCATCAACTTATGTGTCGTTTCGACCAGAGTATGCTTGAATCCCATCGCCCAAAGGAAAGGCGAAATAAGAATCAAAGAAATTGCCGTGCAAATTGCCGAACTCCAAGGTTGTGAAACATGCTTCATCACAAACGAGCCCAAGAAAAAGCAAATCAGCACCAAGGCAATGATGATGACCAGATAGATGACGAGTTTTTTGAACTGCCTTGCTACGAAACTCCCCATATTCACTTTCTTTCCTCCCTTCACCTTGATGCCGGAATTGCTGCTTTCCAGACTGTCGATCCATTTTTGCGGGAAATACTTCGTCACCAAATTATAGCCCGGCACCGCAGCCTTGATGGCATAAGGCGTGATGAAAGTGGTGATGATGGACACCGACACGATGATGGGATACAGAAAATCGTCGATGACGCCATAACTCACGCCCAAAGTCGCGATGATGAACGAAAACTCACCGATTTGGCTGAAACACAAACCGCCTTGCATGGCCTGTTTCAAGCCCAAGCCTGAAATCAGTCGGCCCACCACATTGCTCAAAGGCTTGAAAAACAACAGCACCAATGTTACCATCAGGATCTGCCACCAGTAGTCGACCAAAATCTGTGGATTGACCATCATGCCCACCGAGACAAAAAACACAGCTCCGAACAAGTTCTTGATGGGTGTGGTAACCTTATGGATCATCTCAGCCTCAAGGGTTTCAGCCAAAATGGAACCCATGACAAAAGCACCCAAAGCCGAAGAAAAACCTGCGATGTTGGCCAATACAACCATCATAAAACACAATCCCACCGAGAACACGGTCAATGTCTCTTCCGACATGAGCTTCCGCGCCCATCTCAACACGGTTGGCACAATGAAAATACCGCCAATAAACCATATCAGCAGGAAGAATCCAAGTTTGAGCATACTGGATACCAACTGCATACCATCAAAACTCTTGCTCACCGCCAAAGTGGACAAGATTACCATCAGCAAGACAGCTTCAAGGTCTTCGACCACCAACTCGCCGATGACATTGCTGCTGAATTTCTCGCGGTGCAACTTCATGTCGTCGAAGGCTTTAGCAATAATGGTAGTGGACGAAATGGACAACATGACACCAAGAAAAATGCTGTCCATCTGCGACCAGCCCAACAGTTTTCCAAGCAGGAAACCCACCACGCACATGGTTATCAACTCAGTGAGTGCCGTAATGAAAACCGTCCCACCCACTTTCTTCAACTTCTTGAAACTGAACTCCAAACCTATACCGAACAGCATGAACACCATGCCGATTTCGCTCCAAGTTTCCACGCTCTTGTGGTCGTTGATGATGGGGAACCAGTCAAAAATAGGCCCAATCAAGAAGCCTGCGATGATGTAGCCCAACACGACAGGCTGTTTCAACCACTTGAAAATCACCGTGGTGATTCCCGCTGTCACGAGAATCAAGGCAAGGTCTGAGAATAGTGCAGGAAGGTTTCCCATAATTGCGCAAAGAGATTTGCTGCAAAATTACGAAAAAACTTATTCCGCATACATCCTGTCAATCAAATCTTGGAAATGTTCGGCGACCACCTTGCGACGGATTTTCAGGCTGGGGGTCATCTCGCCGTCGTCGATGGTCCACTCGCGGTCAACCAACTCAAAACGCTTCACCTTCTCAAAATCGCCGAAGTATTTGTTATAGATGTCCACTTCCTTGCGGAAACGATCGATAACCTTTTTCAGTTTCACCATTTCGGTGTTTGTGGTGTAAGGAATGTGGCTTTCTTCGCACCAATTCTTCAAATGTTCAAAATTGGGCACAATCAGGGCTGCAGCAAATTTCTGGTTCTCGCCCACCACCATGATACCGTTAATGAATGGCGACTCGGAAAAACGGTTTTCTATCAAGGCGGGTGAGATGTACTTGCCCATCGAGTCCTTGAAGATTTCTTTCTTGCGACCAGTGATTTTCAGTAGGCCGTCTTCGTCAAACTCGCCGATGTCGCCTGTATGGAAATAGCCTTCCTCGTCGATGGCGATCTTGGTTTGCTCAGGGTCTTTGTAATAGCCCTTCATCACCGGCGAGCCTTTCACAAGGATTTCGCCCGACTCAGGGTCGATCTTGAATTGCACGCTCCCACAAGGCACGCCCACCGTTCCCGCCTTGATAATGCCCAAGGCCAAGCTGTTGGTGCTAATCACAGGCGATGTCTCTGTCAAGCCATAACCTTCTACAATCGGGATGTTCATGGCGGCAAAAAGGCGCACCAATCGGGGCTGAAGGGCGGCTCCGCCCGAGATGATAAACTCCAAACGACCGCCAAAAGCCTTACGCACATCCTTGAAAACCAATCTATTGGCAATATACAACTTGAACCTATAGGCCTTTCCATGCTTTTTGTCCATATCATAACGCTCTGCCAATTGGAAAGCCCAATGAAAAATACGCTTTTTCAGACCCTTAAGCTTGTCGCCCTTACGCATAATGGCGTTATATACTTTCTCGACAACGCGGGGTACCGTGGTGAAATGTTCAGGTTTGACATCGGCGATGTCGCGCATGATGGTGCCGAAATTCTCCACATAATAAGTGGAATTGCCGAGATACAAGTGTGTGTAAAGCACCGAACGCTCGTAGATATGCGACAATGGCAGGAAACTCACTACTTTGTGCGTGCTCGGCACGGGATAATGGGGACCATAGTGAGCCACACAACTCATCAAGTTGTGGTGCGTCAGCATGACGCCTTTCGGGTTCCCAAGGGTACCAGAGGTGTAAATGATGGTGGCCACATCTTCTGGGTCGACCGCATCTTTACAGGCTTGCAAGGCGGCGAGACTCTTCTTGTCGATTTTGACCGAAACCATCAAGCCACGCAAGGTCATCATGCCTTCCACCGGGTTGAAAACGAACTCTTTGGGGCGCACAGGCATGGCACTGAGAATCCCTTTGACCATCTTGTGCAGGTGCGAGCCTTCCACGAAGACAATCTTAGGTTCGGCATGGTTGAGGATATACTCGAAATCGGACTCACGCACCGTGGGGTAGATGGGCACCAAAATGGCACCAATCTGCTGCACAGCGAAGTCCACCATATTCCATTGCGTGCAATTGTTTGAAACTAAGGCCACGCGATCGCCCTTGCCTACACCCAAACCCATCAACCCTTGACTGATGGTGTCCGTCATCTTCACAAAATCACGGCTGATACACTTCTTCCATTCTCCGTCCACTACGCTGGCGAACATGACTTTTTTCTTCCCATACTTCTCCACGAACCTCGGCAGGAGGTCGAATGTACGGGGCGGTATGTCGGGATAGGCCTGAACGGATTTCCCCTTGGTTGTATTCTTTTCCATATCCACTGAAAAATCGTTGCGAAAATAAGTCATATTTCAATCAAAACGAGATTTTATCTCAACGATGGGGTATTTTTTGGACAAACGGGGTGATTTTGTCAATGAAATTATTTTGACACCATTTCATCAAGAATGGCTATTTTTGCATCGCAGAAAACACATGGTCTCCATTTTCGACGATATGACCCAAATCACCGAAGCCGAGGTGCAGCGCCTGCTGCCCTTGGTGGACGAGCAACGGCGCAACGAAGCCTTGCGCTACAAGCACCTCTTCGGACAATACACCTGCCTGAAGTCGTGGCTTATGCTGGAAGCACTTTTGAAACCATTGGGAATCAATGATTTGAAAATGGATTACAACGGACACGGCAAACCTTTTTTGCTCAATCATCCCAAGGTATGTTTCAACATCAGCCACTGCAAAAACGGCATCGCCGTGGTGGTCGACTCCTCCCCTGTCGGTATCGACATCGAAAGTTTTCGCCGCAACAGCATTGCCCTCGTTCGCAAGACGATGAATGCAGCCGAGGCCGAATGGATCCGCACCTCTTCCGACCCCATCGAGACCTTCACCCAATTTTGGACCAAAAAGGAAGCCGTTGTGAAACTGCGCGGCACGAGTATCACCGACGACCTGCACCGTGTGCTCAACGGCGAGGACTACCGTTTGGAGACCTACCTCAATCGTAAGAAACGCTATGCATGGAGCGTGGCATACACACAATAAAAAAACTGCGAAGACCGGGCTTCGCAGTTTTTTGAGTCCATAACTACTGTTTTTTAGGCAACAATTCTGGTGCCACAGGTCGGGTCGCCGAGCTTGGTGGCTTCGGTGATGATGGCCTCGTGGCCCGTGGCTTCCACAAACAGGATGGCGGCACGCACCTTAGGAGCCATGCTGCCCTCGGTGAAATGGCCTTCGGCCATATATTGTTTGGCTTCGGCCACCGTGATGGTGTCGAGTGCCTTCTCGTTTTCCTTGCGGAAGTTGATGTACACCTTCGGAACATCGGTGAGGATGTAGAACTCGTCGGCACCAATATTGACGGCAGTCATGGCCGATGCGAGGTCCTTGTCGATAACGGCCTCAACACCACCCAAGCTACCATCGGCCTTCTCCACAACGGGAATGCCGCCACCACCGACAGTGATGACGATGTTGCCCTGCTCAGCGAGTTGCTTTACGAGGCTAACATTTTGAATGGCAATGGGTTTCGGTGAAGCCACCACTTTACGCCAACCACGACCTTTGGGGTCTTCCTTGTAGATGGCGCCTGTCTCTTGGGAATACTTCTCAGCCTCTTCCTTGCTGTAGTAAGGCCCAACAGGCTTGGTGGGATTTTGGAACATCGTGTCGTTCTTGTCCACCACCACCTGTGTTACCAAAGTGAGCACATTGCGTTTCAAACCTTCCTTAGCACACACTTTGCCGAGACCCATTTCAATCATGAAGCCAATGAAGCCTTGTGTTTCAGCCACACAGAAGTCGATGGGCATGCTAGGCACACCAAACTGTTTGTGTCCCGCCTCATGCTGTAGCATGACATTGCCCACTTGAGGGCCGTTGCCGTGGCCAATGACCAGATTGTAATCGTTCTTAAGGAAAGGGAGCAACGAGTGGCAAGTTTCGGTAACATTCTCCATTTGTTCCTTGTAAGTTCCTTTTTGACCGCCTCTCAACAGGGCGTTTCCGCCGAAAGCGACGACTGCTAATTTCTTCATTATTAGATATTTATAAATTTCAAGATTTATTATTCTACGGCGTTGAACATATAGCATTTCAAGGTTGACTGCTATGCCTTTCAACGGCAAAAGCCATAAAGAGATTATTTCTTCTGATAGGCAACCGAATAGCCGTCCTGACCCAAAACAAGCTTTTGGTCATCAACGGAGATGATGTCCAAAGTATCAACAAACTCACGGGGGGCCGATCCGTTAATCATACCTTTGATGATCAATTTTTTGCCGACCTTTTCCCATGACTTATACTCCCTGAAACCGGTATTGATGGAAACCATCTCACCATTCTCAAGCATGGTGAAGCCCACCTCGCCAAGCAGGCTGCCTTCGGCGGCGGGTTCAACCCAAGTCCCTTCCAACTTCGATTGGTTGCATGAAGTCAAAAACAGACCCATAACAAAAGATAAAGCAATAATAATCAAATGTTTATTCATCTTATACTCCTTTTTGATTTGGAGTGGCAAAGATACGAACTTTTCCTTCACAAAATCAAGACTTGCCTTTGATTTTGGCAGATTTCATTCTTTTCACCCAGCGTTCCAGCTCACAAAGCCACAAAATGACTGATGTAAACCCGATGATTCGCAGCCAGTCGCCCAAAGGCAAAGGCACCACATTGAACATTTCGCCGCCGAAGCTAACAATCAGCACTTGCCCGATGGCAATTATTAATAAGGTAAATACAAAGCCGCGGAGCACACCCTTGTCGAGCAGCCCCTTCAAGGCCGACTGACTTGTTAGATAGGCCTTGGCGTTGAAGATGTTCCAGAACTGCATGAAGACAAAAATGGTGAAGAGCAGCGACAATTCCTTAGGCGTAAAACCTCCACCTACATGATTGAAATTGAAGTAATTGTCAAAATAATCGCGGAAGGAGAACTCAGCTAAAGAGTCAACATGACAGTGCATGAAATACTGGATAAATCCGAACAGCACCGCTACAAAAAGCAATCCCACGCCGAAAATGCGTATGCCCATGTCCTTGGTGATGATGAAGGCATTGCGCGAACGGGGTTTCTCTTTCAGTACGCTGTGGTCGGGCGGCAGCGAGGCCAAGGCCATGGCAGCGAAGGTATCCATGATAAGGTTGATCCACAACATCTGTGTTACCGTGAGCGGCGACGAGGTGCCCATCACCGCGCCCAACAACACAATGAGACAAGCCGCCACATTGATGGTCATCTGGAATAGGATAAAGCGCTGAATGTTAAGATAAAGCGAGCGCCCCCACATCACCGCGCGGGCAATGCTCTTGAACGAGTTGTCGAGGATGGTGATGTCGCTGGCTTCTTTGGCCACTGAGGTGCCGTCGCCCATCGATAGGCCAATCTGGGCGCGGTTCAACGCGGGCGCGTCATTAGTGCCGTCGCCCGTTACGGCCACCACCTCTCCTTTTTCCTGCAACAGGCGCACAAGGCGTTCTTTGTCGGAAGGTCGGGCCCGCGACATGATTTTCAAGCTATCTATGCGGTCTTTGAGCTCGTCGTCGGTCAACAGATTAAACTGCTTTCCCGTAATCATCTGTCGTTCAGGGTCGTCATTCTCAGTCCAAAGCCCCACTTGTCGGCCTATTTCCTTAGCCGTTCCCGGCGTGTCGCCCGTTACAATCTTAATGCCAATACCAGCGTCGAGACAGTCTTTCACAGAGTCGGCCACATCATCGCGAATGGGATCGATGATTCCCACGATGCCAAGGAAACAAAGGTCTTCCACCTGCAACTTTCCATTTTCGAACACCTCGCCGACTTCTTCTTCCGTAAGATACTTATAGGCAAAGCCCAAGGTTCGCATCGCCTTGCTCTGGTATTCCAGAAGCTTAGCTTCAACTTCTTGCTTCACCCAAACAACCGCAGCCTCTCCATCAGGTTTTCTGACCGTAGCACAACGCTTCAACAGGATCTCAGGGGCACCTTTTACATACAAGACATACTCACCCGAGAACGGGGTACTGACCACCGTCGCCATGTACTTATACTTCGCTGTAAACGGCAATTGCTTGATAATCTTCGCATTATCGCGTATTCTGATAAAGTCAACACTATTGTCGAAAAGCCATAGCAACAGGGCTCCCTCGGTTGGATTTCCGACGACCTTTACCTTTTGCTTGTCGCTGTAATCCAAGAAAGCCGTCGAGTTGACTGCAATCCCCTCCGTCATTAGACACCCCGCTTCCGAATTGTCAAGCTGGCCATTCTTCAATCCATAAATGAAGCTGTCGCCTAAGCTCATGCGGTTTTTGGTGAGTGTACCCGTCTTGTCAGAACAAATCACTGTGGCTGCGCCCATAGTTTCGCAAGCATGCATTTTTCGGACCAGATTGTTGGTTTCCAACATTCTGCGCATACTCAAAGCCAAACTCAATGTAACACTCATCGGCAGTCCTTCGGGCACAGCTACGACAATCAGTGTGACGGCAATCATCAGCGTGTTAAGCAGATAACGGGCAAAACTCATCCAGTCGAAAGGCACATTGTCGCGATAGACGAAATACATCAACAGGCGAAGTCCAACAATCAGTCCTGCAATGACATAACTGGCAATAGTAATGCCGTGGCTCAGCCTGTCAAGTTGCTCATTGAGCGGCGTTTTCACCTTATTATCGATTTGTGCGCCATGATACACTTTACCCCATTCCGTGTCGTCGCCCACCTTCTCGACCACGAAAACGCCATGACCTTCCATCACCGAACAGCCACGACAGACATAATTGGAGGGATAGGTGGCATCAGGTTTGAACTCTGCATTGTTCGTGGTCTTGCTGCACGACGGCTCGCCTGTCAGGTCGGACTCGTTGACCCGCATAGCCACAGCTTCCATCAGCGTGCCATCGGCAGGAATCTCGTCGCCCCCATTGAGCACCACCGTATCGCCCACCACGACTTCTTTACGCTCGATACACTGCACCAGTCCATCCCGATACACTGTTACCATCGTCTCGTCTTCTGTCTGATTCAAGATGTCGAATTTCTTGTTCGCGCTCAACTCAAAGAAAAAGCCCACCGTCGTGGCCAACATCACCGCCACAAAAATGCCCAATGGCTCCATAAGCGCCGACAGCCCCTCTTTGCCCGTGAACATCTGGTACAAAGAAACCGCCACCGACAGCAGCAAAGCAATCAACAATATCCTTATTATAGGGTCGGAAAACTTTTCCAAAAACTGTTTCCAAAGGGGCTCTTTCTCAGGCGGAGTCAACACATTGTCGCCATGCAGCCCTCGGCTTTCTTCCACTTCTTCCCGTGTCAATCCATTCTTATAGTCTCTTGCCATCTTCTTTATTTGTCAAAATTCGCTATTTTTGCATTGAAAAAACGCGGCAAAAATACGACCTCCCTTCAAACTGAAAAGAGGTTGCAAGGTTACAACCCAAAAAAACATAATACAACAATATGAAATTCAATGAATTACATAAAACCGCCTTGGCCAAGGCGCTTTCCGACCTTGTGCAATGTGATGGCATTGTCAACCAAGGCGAGATTGACTTCCTGCAACAAGTTTATGCACTTTTCAACATCACGCTCACCAGCAGAAAGAAAGCGACCAACATCAGTCTCTCTACAGCGGTCAACATCCTAAAAAGCCTTGGAAACCAAGAGAAAAACGCCATCCTCCGTGTGTTTCAGAGCCTTTCCCTCTCTGACGATTCCCTTGACCCAAGCGAATCATTGCTCATCACTGCCCTGCTGCTTTCTATCGGCATTGAATTGCCTGAAACTCAAGGCCTCAACGCCAACTTTGTCTCCATACCCAATCTCAGTTTCGATACGCGCAATGCCGTACTTTATGTCGAGCCTATCTATGACAGCAAAGTCAATGCCTGCATTAAGCGCGACTATGAAGCCATTTGCGGCCTGCTCCACCAATCACAGCGCGAGTTCTTCTATCTCCCGAAAGCCATCGCCGACCTCAAAAGCAAGAAAAAAACCTTCCGCAACACGCTCAGTTACATCGAGCCTACCCTTTCCGAATACCAACTCAACCTTCTTGACGAACACCTCCCCCAACTCGACAGCGTGTTCCTTTCAAAAGAAATCTTTCTCAACTATCTTAACACCAATGGATTGAAAATCAGCCAGCCGTCGTTCTTCCTCAAAATCGACAACATGAGGCCCGGCACCTATCAAGATTTTCTCATCATCGAAACCGGTAGTGAGCCATTGCAAACACTGCAACGATTTATCGAACTCAACGCCAACATCTTGAAAATCGATGTTCCCATTGGCAGCCCCAAAGAGGAAAACCTCATCCAAAAACTGACACTCAAAACCGCGACGGTGCCCAAGGACGAGTTAAACTACACTGGGTTTCACAAAATCATCCTCGACATCCTTCTGAAATACAACGGATTGCAAGAAACCAGCCGACTTTTCATCAATAGAAAGGGCGACTTTTTCCTCACCGACCTCAACAACACCGAAGTGAAAATGCCAGCATTGTGCAAGGTGCTTTACATTTTCTTCCTCATTCACGAAAACGGAGTCTCCCTAAACTACTTGAACGACCACAAATCAGAGCTTTACAACATATACCGTTGCATTTCTACTTACAACGATGAAGCACTGCTCAAGCGAGCCATCGACAATCTCACCGACTTCATCGGCTCTACCCTGAACGCCAACCTCTCTCGAATCCGCAAAGCCTTCCGCGACATCTTGGGTGAGGGTGCCAACATATACCTGATCAAAGGCGAAAAAGGTGGACGAAAAATCATCCACCTTGACCGTCGCCTCGTCGTTTTTGAAGACCGCAAGGCGTTTGAGCAACTGCTTTAAGCCTTGTGTCCTTCCAAGAGGAAAGTAACATCGGAATTCGGCTCAATCTCCACCGACTCCTTGCCATAACACATCACAATCATCTTTTTGCCTCCCTTCAGCATCATCTTGTTGTCGGTTACCCATAGTGCCGAAGCCTCACGCAGTCCAACGACCGTCATGTCTTGATTAACAGCCAGATATTCGTTGATTCGGTCTTGTCGGGTCTCGCCACCATGTTTAATCATCTTATCGATTTCGGGATTCGGATCGAGGTAATGAGGATTGATTTGGAAAGGCACCAGATTGAGGCACTTGAACGAAGCGGGCTGCACAATAGGCATGTCGTTGGTGGTGCACAGTGTCGGGCAAGCCACATTGGAACCTGCGCTCCAGCCCATGTAAGGCACGCCTGCCAAAGCACGCTCGCGAATGGCGTCCATCAGTCCATAACGGTGCATTTCAGCCACGAGATGAAAAGTGTTGCCTCCGCCCACCACAATACAGTCGGCCTCCTTCACGGCCTTCACCTTGTCGTCGAAATGATGTACGGAAGTGAAATTCTCCAGACCAAACTTATTGCGGAAGACGTCCTTCACCCTCGATTCGTAAGCGTCGTAACTCTCAGGGAAAGCCTTGCCGCCGACATTGACACCTGCAAAGGGAATGAAGACGATACGGCTCTCCTTATTAATATGGTTCTGCAAGCAGAAAAGCTCGATTTGGGCCGCTGGCCAAGCCAGATAGTTCTCTCCGAAATTGGTCGAATTGCTGATCAGTAATAATCTCATGATGTATTAGTTTGAAATTGAAGAGGCAAAGGTAGGAAAAAAACGGAAACAAAAAGGAAGAGAAACACAATTGAGGTTTTCTTGTGTGGATTTTTAAAATTGTATTCAGCTATCAACCAACGAATTGCAGAGCAAAAGAAAAAATAATAGCATTTTTTCATTGCCATGAATGAAAAAAGCTGTACTTTTGCGGTGTCAAAAACGACTGGACTAGTAGCTCAATTGGATAGAGTCCCTGACTACGGATCAGGCGGTTGTGGGTTCGACTCCCGCCTAGTTCACTAAGGTTCCGCAAAAAGAACCTTTTTTTGGCCCATTCGACTAGCGGTTAGGTCGTAAGTTTCTCACACTTAAAACAGCGGTTCGATTCCGCTATGGGCTACAAAACGCAAAATCCCTAATTGATTATCAGTCGGTTAGGGATTTTTTCTTTCTATCACGCACCTATATGCTTTTCGCAAAATTGAAATAAAATCACGACAGTTATCTACAAGAAAATCCCAGCTGAAGCCGGGATTTTCAAGAACCAAAAACCAAAATTTATGAAACCTAAAACTTGCAGCCGTCTCAACGGCTACAATTCTCTATGATAAGAACGCTGCAAAAATACTAATTTTTCTTGTTATACAAGTGCTTCCAACAAAAAAACTTCAAAACTACTGTTTTTGCATAACTATCCACATATTTCGCCCTTGCAGAATCATTTTTTGATAAAAAAGCCCCCTTTTGAGAGAAAAAAATGACTTTTTGTTCTCCTTCCTCTTGACAAAACGGTTTTCTCTTCTTATCTTTGCACCCTAATACACAAAACATCGAATACTATGGGAAAATTCATGGACAAACTCACCGAGGCAATCGTCAAGAATGACGGCCTCTCCGAAACCGAAGCCAAAGCCAAGCTCAACTTGATCTACATCAAGATGAACCATTCGGAAGTCAAAAAATTCGTCGACGAATATATTGACTGGCTCATGAACGAAAAGAAACTGAACTACAAGGCTATCCTGCAAATACCCGACCACGAGCTGCACGACATGTTCTTGTTCGAGTTCAAGCGCTAAGCCTCAACCCTCAATGTGGCGCATGTCGTAGAGCTCATCCAAATGCTTCTTGAGCCGACGCGCCATAGGGCGGAAAGTGTAATAGGTGATGGTGGCTGAGATAGGCGCACCCACCAGAGGTATCACTTTACCCACACCTTTGGCAAAGCCATCCTTGGTCATGTTAATGCCTATCCACTGGGCTACTTTGATGGCATATTGCGCCATGACGGTCTCCGACAGCTTAACACTCGCATTCTTTGAGGCCTGTGCGACAACCTTGCTCAGTGCCTCAACAGCCAATTTGTTGCCCATCATCACACCCACAAACAAGGTCATGATATTGAGCGACTCGTCGTCCAACTGTTTGTTGACGTCAGTCAACGGGGGCCAACCGTATAAAAAGATGAGCTTTTGCATCAACGCAAGGATATGGCCGTAGAACTGTGCCAAGTCGGAGGGAATGGTGCCCGCCATCCACCAACCGCCGGGCAAGCCCATCAACGCAGAAGTACCGCTCACCATAGTCAGGTGATATCTGATACATTGGTTGGCCAACTTATCAATCTCTTTCTTAGTCAATACATTGAGCGGACTCTCATTGATGGCTGTCATCACCTCCAAAGGAGTGCAAAATTTCGACAGTTCCTTGTGGAGGAACTCGTCACGGTCAACATTCACGAAAGGCATCTTCACACTGGCGGCCAACACCCTGTTCCATAGGGTCAAGCGCTGAGTGTGGGTTTCGTTGCTTGTTTCACTCATTGTTTTTTGTTTTTTGCGGGTTGTAGCCTCCAAAATTGCAGCAATCCCTGTTAATAACCATATTTTTCCTTCCATTTGTCCCGCAAGTTCTTCCGCAGTTCGCGTTCGCGGGGGTTGTCTTGCGGCTCATACAAAACCGTGCCAGAAATGTCATTTGGAAGAAATTCCTGCTCTACAAAATTCCCTTGATAGGCATGGGCATATTTGTAACCGTCAGCGTAGCCAAGGTCTTTCATCAGTTTTGTGGGGGCGTTGCGGAGATGCAGCGGCACGGGCAAGTCCCCCGTTTCGCGCACCAAGGCCTGTGCTGCATCGATGGAGGCCACAGCGGCGTTGCTCTTCGGCGACGAGGCCAGATAGGTTACCGTTTGCGCCAAAATAATGCGGCTTTCGGGCCAACCGATTTTGTTGACGGCATCAAAACAGGTGTTGGCCAGCAACAAGGCGTTAGGGTTGGCGTTGCCAATGTCCTCCGAAGAGAGTATCAGCATCCTACGCGCAATGAAGAGCGGGTCTTCCCCTGCCTCAATCATTCGGGCGAGGTAATAGAGGGCGGCGTTGGGGTCGCTGCCGCGCATCGACTTGATGAAGGCCGAGATGATGTCATAGTGCATTTCGCCCTGCTTGTCGTATTTCACAAGGTTACTCTGGATACAGTCGGTGGTGAAGTCGTTGGTGATGACCAGTTCATCAACCGTATCGTCCATGTCGTTCAACGAGGTAACGACCAGTTCCACAGCATTCAACAGTTTTCGTCCGTCACCGCCGCTGATCTGCATCAACGCCTCAGACTCCTTGACGGTGATTTTCTTGCCGAAGTCGTATTCAAGGGCTTTCACGGCTTTCGCCAACAGGATTTCGAGGTCTTCCTTCTCCAATGACTTGAGCACATACACCTGACAGCGTGACAGCAAGGGTGAGATGACCTCAAAACTTGGGTTCTCGGTGGTCGCGCCGATGAGAGAGACCAAGCCCTTCTCCACTGCGCCAAGCAACGAGTCCTGCTGCGACTTGCTGAAACGGTGAATTTCGTCGATAAATAGGATTGGTGCTTCAGGTAACATCCGTGCGCGGTCGATGACTTCGCGCACTTCCTTTACGCCACTGCTGACAGCGCTCAACTGAAAGAACTGGCGCCGCACCTGTTTAGAGATGATAAAAGCCAAAGTGGTCTTGCCCACGCCGGGCGGCCCCCAGAAAATCATGGAAGGCAAGCGCCCCGACTCAATGGCGCGGCGCAACACGGCATGTTCGCCGACGATGTGCTTCTGCCCGATGTAGTCGTCGAGTGTTGTAGGGCGCAGGCGTTCCGCCAAGGGTTTAGTCGATTGCATTTGGTTTGATTCAATTAATTCTTACGGATACTCCATTCGGTTCCAATAGAACAAAACCTTCTTCTTCCCAACCGGTTTTTGCAACAAATGAAACTAATTTATCTGAAACACTTTGATTCTCCAACATCAAAGAAAAAACCCGATTGGAAAGAGGTC
Organism: Candidatus Limimorpha sp.; assembly: GCA_041854745.1. GTDB lineage: Bacteria > Bacteroidota > Bacteroidia > Bacteroidales > F082 > Limimorpha. The sequence continues at coordinate 25,726 of JBHACT010000112.1, forward strand.
CTGAGAACTTACAAATATAAGATCCAAGATAATACTTGCGATTCGGTTCGATGCGAACGGTTCCAAAATACTCCTTCAATGGTTCGGACCAGTTCATAAAAACAAGATCTCCGATAGGAATCTCCACATATACAACCTGATACTCTCCAGCAGGAAGATTTTGAATAACCGCTTCCTTTGACATGACAGACAAAGATTTGGAATCATACTGTTGATGCGTCTCAATATTTTCCAATCTAATCATAAGCCCTCTTCCAGACATTCCTGCTGACTTTGACCTAACAGAGATAGCGAGTAGTGATGCATCGGTTTGACGAGGCTCTTTTTTAGCCAGATTTAAAGTAGTGCATGATGAAACACACACCAGAATGAGAGCAGTAGAGATGATACGAAGTATATTGTTCATATTAAGTTATTGATTGAACTGCAAAAATACAAATATTCATCGAAATCGGCAATTCTATCATTTTTTTTTTAATTTTGCCCCAACAGAAATCGCCATCATGAAAACCATCAAACACCTGATTCTTATCATTCTCCTTGCCGCTTTCGGCAAGTCTCATGCTTGCACCAATTTCTTGATTACCAAAGGTGCCAGTATCGACGGTTCCAATTTCATCAGCTATTGCGCCGACTCGCACATACGCTACGGCGAACTCTACTTCACCCCTGCCGCCGATTGGCCCGCGGGCAGCATGCGCGTGTGCTACGACCGCAGCACCAACGCCCCTCGTGGCAGCGTGCCGCAACCTCCTCACACATACCAGATGGTGGGTTACATCAACGAAAATCAAGTCGCCATCGGAGAGACCACCTTTGGTGGTCGCGAGGAACTCATCGACCCTACGGGCATCGTTGACTACGGCAGTTTGATGTTCATCGCCTTAAAACGCAGTGCCTCTGCCCGCGAAGCCATCAAAGTCATGGCCGACTTGGTAGAAGCATACGGCTATGGTTCTGATGGAGAGTCGTTCAGCATTAGCGACGCCCACGAGGTATGGTACATGGAAATCATGCCCAAGGGCTATACACCGCAAGTGACCAAGACGGGCGACACCATCAACGCCGACCGTGGCGCGGTGTGGGTAGCCATCCGTATTCCCGATGGTTATGTGAGCGGTCACGCCAACGCAGCCCGTATTACCAATTTCCCCTTGCGCAACGGCAAGACCTCCATCACCGACAAGGATTGGAAAAGACTTTATAACGAGCAAGTTGAAGTGATATACAAGCACGATGTCATCGACTTCGCGCGCCGCAAAGGATATTTCAGCGGCAAAGACACGGATTTCGACTTCAGCGCAGCCTATGCCCCCGTCGACTTCAGTGCAGCCCGCGTGTGCGACCTCCGCGTGTGGACCATGTTCAACAAGGTCTGCGACGGCATGGACGAATACTGGGACTATGTCATAGGCAAAGACCTCACCCATCGTATGCCATTGTATATCAAGCCCAACCGTAAAATCAGCCTCAGCGATATGATATCTTTCCATCGCGACCACTTCCAAGGCACCGAGCTGGACAAAACCAAAGATGTGGGCGCAGGTCCCTTCGGTTCTCCCTTCCGATACAACCCGCTCTATTGGGAATACGAAGGCAAGCCTTACCTCAACGAGCGCAGCATTGAAGTTGTACAGACCGGTTTCTCCTTCATTGCGCAGAGCCGCAGCTGGCTGCCCAACCCCATCGGCGGTATCATCTGGTTTGGTGTGGACGACACCAACTCAACCGTTTACACGCCCTTCTACTGCTCCATCAGCGAGGTGCCGATTGAATACCGCGTGGGCAACGGCGATATGCTGACCTACAGCGACAACGCAGCCTTCTGGGTTTTCAACCGACTGGCGCATTTCAAGTACCTTTTCTACAACCGGGTCATCGGCGACATCCAAGCTGCGCAGAACAAGCTGGAAAGCAGTTATCAGGAGCAGGTCAGTTATGCCGACAATCAGGCGGTAAGCCTCTATGCGCAAGACCCGCAAAAAGCCATCGCCTACCTCACCGACTTCTCCAACCAAGCCGGACACAATACCGTGGCCACTTGGAAGGAATTAGACAACTATCTGTTGGTGAAATACTTGGACAGTAATGTCAAGCAAGAAGAAAACGGAGAGTTCAAGCGTAACGAGTACGGCTATCCTGTCAAGCCGAAGCAGCCCGGCTATCCCGATTCCTGGAAAAAAGCGGTAATTGAAGAGACGAAAGAACGGTTCAGGAGACCATAATGCGTAGGACTGTCATATTTTGGCAAACATACAACTAACGCATATAGACCTTCATCTCCTCCTCATTCATATTGCGGAAGCCATATTCGTGAACGACTTCACCGTCTTCTAAGAAGACAATGCTTGGTAGATTTCCATTGATGGCTTTCAACAGCCGCACCGCATCAGGGTAAAGCACATCGCGATACTGCGCCGACTCCGATTGCTCATAAAACCGCACCATGCCTTCACGGTTTCCCATGAAAATATATGTAATGTTTTCGGCAGGGAAACCATAAAACTGCTGCACTAATGAGAGTTTGCGCGCCGCCATTTGGCAGTATTCGCAACCCGTTGAAAAAAAGCAAACCACCTGTTTCCCTTCTTTCAGTTGCAGACCGTCCAAAGGTGAATCATCCAACATTTCACCAAAAATATCCACTTGAAGGTTCCGTTCAGGTGCGTATGCTGCCGTGTAGTTGTCTGGTGGTGAAGCCACAAAAACACCAATGGTCGAGGCCATGACCGTCAAACAAAGAATCAGCCAACGAAAAGGTATCATCCAGCTTTCCATCCTATAAATCAGCAGGAAAAGCAGCATGAGAACGCCGTTTTTGACAAGACTCTGCTTAGGGTCGAGTTGCAGGTAATCGCCAAAGCAATGGCAATTGTCGGTGCGACCGATGTGTAGCGCATATATTAATAATAAGGTATAGCCCAACAGCATGGCCATGCTCCCCCACCACATCAGTTTGTGCAGGCAATGTGACATCAAGCCGATACCAAGCACCAGTTCGAGAATGATGGCGGCACGAGCCACGAGGAAAGAAAAGTTGAGGCTGAAGAAATGGTAGCTGTAGATGTAAATCTCGAAGCGGTCCATATCGACCAGCTTCAGGACTGCCGACACGATGAAGACAAGTCCCAGCAGTACCTTGAGCACCGATTTGCCTGTGAAGAAAGTCAAAACGGGTTATTTGGGTTTGTTGTTGTTAAACAGGTTCTCCCACCATTTGGGGTTTTCTCCCGTTACCTCGTATTCCGACACCTCATAGCAAATCACCTGTCCCCAGCCCTGAATTTCCTTTGACTTGTCGGCACAGGAAGAGTTGTCTTCAATGGCATAATAATCCTCACCTAAGTTCACCACTTCCTCATTCTGTATGGTGGTGCATCTGCAATAGCGCGTCTTCTTGCACGAAGGCAAAACCGCCATCGACAAGGCAAGCATGACAATCAGAATCTTTTTCATCCTCAGATAATTTTACACGGCAAAAGTACAAAATTTTGCCGTTTTGGTGCAAAAACGGAAAAAAACAGCCAATATTGCATGGACTATTACAAACACTTTAAGTTTGTAGTTGAGCAACAATATCACTTCAACCGGTGAACCGTTCCTTTATGAAAACTCGGGATGCAGTTCCAAAAACCTCCTATCGTATTGCCGGATACGGTTCAAAGAGCGGCGGGTCCACACGAGTCGCAAAGCGTTGCGCTCCTCCTCTGAGAGGCGCCAGTCTATGTCGGTGGAGGCATGAAGGCGATTCGTCAGCGAATAGAGCAGCAAGGCCGCCGACACGCTGATGTTGTAGCTCTCCGTGAAGCCGAACATCGGGATACGGACATGCATGTCGGCATGTTCAACAGCATAATCCGAAAGGCCTAATTTTTCAGTGCCGAAGACCAAGGCGATGGGCTTGTCGAGTGGCAGTGTTTCGGGCGTGAAGTCGTCACGGTGCGGACAGGTAGCCACAATCTTGTATCCCTTCTCATGCAAGTGCCGGTATGTCGCAGGCGTATTGAACTCGTCCTGATCATAGTAATACATATTGAGCCATTTCGTGCTGCCCAGCACCACATCGGGATTCACATCGTAACGGTTGTTGTTCTCCACGATATGCACATCCTGAATGCCGCGCAGGTCGCAGCTGCGTAGCACCGCGCTGGCATTGTGCGGCTGAAAAATATCCTCCAAAACAACGGCGATATGCCTTGTACGGAAGTCGAGCACCTCCTCAAAGCGCTGCTTGCGCTCATCGGTGATGAACTGAGACAAAAACTCAAGCATGGCCGCATCGCGTGCAGCATTCTGTTGCATATCAATATCTTGCAAATCCCTTCCGTCATACACAATAGATTTCTTCATGAGCTTTCTATTATAATAATGTAGTGCAAAAATACGAAAAAATAAAAAATTACAAAAAAATGGCCGAGGGTATGCCGAAAAAGTGTACTTTTGCACGCAAATTTTGAATCGATATGACAAAACAGAACACAAAACAAGGAGATAATAGGCTCGAAAATGTTGAAGAAGCTTTAAGCAAAACCGAACTTTGGATTGAAAACAACCAGAAGACCTTGTGGATTATCCTCATTGCCCTGCTGGCCGTTGCGTTCGCCATCTATGGCATCAGCAAATACAGGGCAAAAAAGAATGAAACCGCCAAGAACCTGAGTTTCCCGAGCGAAATCAGTTTTGAGGAAAAAGCCACCAAAGTTGTTGACTTTGCCTCGTATTACATGCAAAACGAGGACTATGCCACCGCTTTGAACGGCGACGGCGAAAATGTCGGTTTCCTCAGCATTGTCAACGACTACGGTTCAACCAAGGCCGGCAAGCTCGCCGCCTACTATGCGGGTCTTTGCTACCTGAAGCAAGGTGACTACCAAAACGCCATCGAATACCTCAAGAAATACGACAACAACGATAAGGTGTTCGCTCCTTTGGCATTAGGTCTTATCGGCGACTGCTACCTCGAACTCGGCGACCACCAGAATGCCGTTTCCTACTATGAGAAAGCCGCCAAGAAGAACGCCAACGACTTCACCTCACCGATGCACCTCGTCAGGTTAGGTATGACCTACGAAATCATGGGCAATTACGCCAAGGCCTTGGATACCTACAAGATCTTGAAAAAGGACTTCCCGAACAGCAATGAGGCTTTCGAGATCAGCAAGACCATCGCCTATCTCGAAGGAAAGACGAAATAAATTTAGTTTTTTTTATAGTGTTTGCCTGGCCTCAAGGGTCAGGCTTTTTTTTGACAGAAAATGGAGAAAAGCATCAGAATTGCCTATTTCGGCACGCCCGAATTTGCCGCTTCGCAACTGGAAGCCATCCTCAATGCCGGCTACGAAGTGGCTGTTGTCGTTACCATGCCCGACAAACCCGCCGGTCGCGGGCGAAAAATCCAGTATTCCGACGTAAAGAAGACCGCATTAGAGCACAATCTACCTTTGCTCCAGCCTGAGAAGCTGAAAGACCCTGCGTTTCTAAGACAATTGGCGGCTTTCGAAGCCAACCTCTTCATCGTTGTGGCTTTCAGGATGCTACCCGCCTTGGTGTGGCAAATGCCTGAATTTGGCACATTCAACCTCCACGCCTCACTCCTGCCCCAATACCGTGGTGCAGCTCCCATCAATTTTGCCATCATCAATGGAGAGAAAGAGACAGGCCTGACCACTTTCTTTCTCAATGAAGAAATTGACAAGGGGGCCGTCATCATGCGACAAAGCGTTGGCATCCGCCCCGACGAGTCGGCAGGCGAACTCCACGACAAACTGATGGTATTAGGCAACAAGGTGGTCGTTGAGACCATCAAGAAGATTGAAAACGGAGATGTTTGCGCCTTGCCGCAAGAAACACTCTCAGAAGACCAACCCTTAAAGACGGCTCCAAAAATCTCAAAGGAATTCTGCAATGTGGACTGGAGCCAAAACTGCCAGACCGTCTATAACCATATCCGCGGCCTGTCGCCCTACCCCGCCGCCCACACCCAACTGCAATCTGAAAACGGCGAAGTCATCGATTTGAAGATTTACACATCCCAAATTGAAAACTGCACTCCCAATGTCGCCACGGGATGTGTGGTAACCGACAACAAGAGATACCTTAAAATCGCACTTTCCGATGGATTCATCCATCTGACCCATGTCCAACAAGCCGGAAAAAAAGCTATGAGCATAACCGACTTTCTGAGAGGAACACCGCTGATTGGGCCTTGGAAAACAGCCACTGAATGAGCTTTTTAAGGCATTTTTCCCTTTATTTTTGCTTTTTTTTCAAAAAAAAGTGATTTTTTTTGAAAAAATGCTTGCATTATTCAAAAATACATTATTTTTGTCGGGCAAAAGTTTAACCTCTAATTTAATTAATATGAACAAAGTAGAATTAATCAATGCCGTCGCCGAAAAGGCTGGCATGACCAAGGTCGATGCAAGAAAGGCTATCGACGCCATCGTAGATGTTACTAAAGCAGAACTGAAAAAGGACGGCAAGATCGCCCTCGTCGGTTTTGGAACAATGAGCGTGTCAGAGCGTCCCGCTAGACAAGGCCGCAACCCCAGAACGGGTAAGACCATCAAGATTGCTAAAAAGAAAGTCGTGAAGTTCAAACCCGCAGCAAACATCCTGAAGAAATAACTCAACATTGAGCAATGAAAAAGCCGTCATTTTTGACGGCTTTTTTTGTTGTCGTTTCTTTTTACCGAACCGTCCTTTCCCATTTGCAATACTCCGTTGTCGACAAGGAAACGGATGGCATCGAGCACCTGCGCCTCCTCAAATTCCTTGCACTGTTCCATCACTTCACTCATCGGACGAGCCGTTTCGCACATCACGGTGTCGAGTTTCTTCTCCACGGTGTCGTAAGAGACCCGATACTTCGCCTGTTTCAGGCACACATCACATCGGCCACAGGCCTTTCTTGTCTTTTCATTGAAATAACGCAACAGTTGCACACTGCGGCATTCCTTATCGTTGTTCACAAAATCGACAACCGCTTTCACGCGCGCCTCGGCATCTTTTTTTCGGTCATGATAGTTTTCCTTGGAGAGACTGAGATGCTTGCCACCTACAAACTCGGTCAAAAACAACACCTGAGGCTGGTCGGTGCGTGGCGCATAAGACAAGAAATTGTATGCCTCCAATTTCTTTAATTGCTCCGTAACCTTCCCTACCGTCTGCCCTATTTTCTTTGCCAGAACCTCTTCGTTGACTCTCACAAAATCAGTAAGCACTCCGGGAAGACTGCGCAACATACACTTTATCAACTCGCTGTATTTTGGATTGTTGACCTGAAATCCGTAAAGGTCATCCCTCGAAGCCTTTATCCACACCTTGGATGGTTCGTCAAAACTGTCGGAAAGCATCAGGAAGCCTTCTTTTTCAAGAATTTTCAAGGTATGGAACACCTCTATAATATTGAAACCATAATGAGTAGCAAAATCACCCATGATCAATGGAAAAGAGATGTTTTCCCCAGCGCCCACAGGAAGATCAAAGTAGTTTCCCAAGGCATTGTATATCAGTTTGATGCGTTCCAATTCAGGAAATGATTGTGTCAGATTCTCCAGTAGTTTCTTGATATCGGCTGACGAAACAAGCAGAAAAGCTTCGGAAGGCTTCAGGTCGCGGCCCGCACGACCCGCCTCTTGGAAATAGGCCTCAATACTGTCGGGCAAGTCCATGTGGATGACGAGGCGCACATCGGGCTTGTCGATGCCCATGCCAAAGGCGTTGGTGGCAACGATGACCTTCACCCGGCCTTTCATCCAAAGGTCTTGGCGTTGGTCGCGTGTCTTGGCGTCCAAGCCTGCATGATAAAATGTAGCGGAAACGCCCACCGAATTGAGCCACTCGGCGATGACTTGGGTGCGTTTGCGGTTGCGCACATACACGATGGCACTGCCTTCGGCCATGGCTTCCAACTTGCGGCGCAACACGCCGTTTTTGTCAGCCTCATGATAGATGTTGTAAGTCAAATTTTTGCGTTCGAAGCTGCTTTGGAAGACATTCTTCTGTTTGAAGCCGAGGCGCACTTGTATGTCATCGACCACCTTGGCTGTCGCCGTAGCGGTCAAGGCCAGCACAGGCGTATTGGGCATATAAGGTCTAATGTCAGCAATCGTCAGATACGGTGGGCGAAAGTCGTAACCCCATTGCGAGATGCAGTGCGACTCATCGACGGCCAGCAAACAGACCTTCATCCGTTTCAGAGCCTCCAAGAATGGGTTGGTTTGCAAGCGTTCGGGCGAGACATAGAGGAACTTCAAACGACCGTAAGCTGCTTGGTTATAGGCCAGTTCCAAGGCATCGGGGTGCATACCCGAGTAGATGGCTGCGGCAGGAATGCCCTTGTCGACCAAATGCGCCACCTGATCTTTCATCAGCGCGATAAGCGGCGTGATGACGAGGCACAAGCCCTCCATCGCCATAGCGGGTACCTGAAAGCAGATGCTTTTGCCGCCACCCGTAGGCAGTAGTGCCAGCGTATCTTTCCCCGCCATCACAGAGTCGACAATGTCCTCCTGTAGCGGACGAAACGAGGGATAGCCCCAGTATTGTTGTAGTATGGAACGGGTGTAGGCACTCATTATCTTAAAGATAAAATGGGATTCTGCAATGGTGTATCAACAATATTGCCATTTTCCTGCATCACCTTTGTTTTGGTTGCAAAAATAGGATATTTTGCCAAAGAATCAAAGTTCTTTCAACCTCTCCTGCAATGCCATCATCTCATCCCTGAACTTCGCGGCACCGATGAAGTCCATTTCCTTGACGGCCCGCTCCATGTTCTTTTTGGCTTGCTGGATGGCTTTCTGTAGCTGTTCCTTCGACATATAGACGGCCTGACCTTCGGCAGCCACCGTTGCGGAATCACCTTTTTGCGAATAAGCCACAGGGGAAGGCTGATTGCCTTTCAGGGCACCCAACGCGTTGTCGATAGCCTTGACGATGGTCTTGGGTACAATGCCATGCGCCTCATTGTATGCCATCTGCTTGGCGCGACGGCGTGCGGTTTCGTCAATGGTCTTACGCATGGAATCCGTAATCGTGTCGGCATACATGATGACCTTGCTCTCCGCATTACGGGCGGCTCGTCCTGCGGTCTGCACCAAGGAACGCTCCGAACGCAAGAAGCCCTCCTTGTCGGCATCGAGGATGGCCACCAGACTCACTTCGGGCAAGTCCAAACCCTCACGCAACAGGTTCACGCCGACCAACACATCGAAGTCGCCCATGCGCAAACCTTGCAAGATCTCCACACGCTCCATGGTATCCACATCGGAATGGATGTATCGTGTCTTGATTTTCAAATTGTTAAGGTAGGTATTCAGTTCCTCGGCCATGCGTTTCGTCAAGGTGGTAACGAGCACACGCTGGTTCTTTTCTTCCACCTTATGGATTTCATCAATCAAGTCATCGACTTGGTTCAGGCTCGGCCTCACCTCAATCACAGGGTCAAGCAGGCCCGTGGGACGGATCAGTTGTTCCACATACACCCCCTCACTCTGCTGCAACTCGAAGTCGGCAGGAGTGGCACTGACATAGATGGTCTGCCCCGTGAGTGAGTCAAACTCATCGAACTGTAAAGGCCTGTTGTCCAATGCCGACGGCAAGCGAAATCCGTACTCCACCAAGGTCTGCTTGCGCGAACGGTCGCCGCCATGCATGCCTCTGACTTGAGGAATGGTAACATGGCTCTCGTCAATGATGGTGATGAAGTCGTCAGGGAAATAATCGAGCAGGCAGAAAGGCCTCGTGCCGGGATTGCGCCCGTCAAAATAACGGGAATAGTTCTCAATGCCAGAGCAATAGCCGAGTTCCCTCATCATCTCAATATCGTAGTTCACACGGTCTTCCAAGCGTTTGGCCTCCAATGCTTTCCCCATCTCACGGAAATACTCGGCCTGTTTGAACATATCATCTTGAATCTCAGTTACCGCAGCATTCAGTTTGCTTTGCGAGGTTACGAAGATATTGGCGGGGAAAACCGTCAGTTCCGAAAGCTCCTCCATCCTCCTTCCTGTCACCGGGTTGAACATTTCCAAGCTGTCGATTTCATCATCCCAAAACACGATACGGTAGGCGTAATCGGCGTATGCGGGAAACACATCCATCGTCTCCCCCTTCACCCTGAACTTGCCTTGCGTAAATTCGATCTCGTTTCGCACATATAAGGCACCGACCAAAGCTTTGGCCACCTCATCGCGACCAATCTTCATCCCACGCTCCAGATAAATCACATTCTTGCCAAAATCATCGGGGTTGCCAATGCCATAAAGACATGACACCGAGGAAACCACAATAATATCGCGCCGTCCCGAAAGCAAGGCCGAAGTCGTGGCCAAGCGCATTTTATCTATTTCAGCGTTGATGGCGAGGTCCTTTTCAATATAGGTGTTGGTGGCGGGGATGAAAGCTTCGGGCTGGTAGTAGTCGTAATAGGAGACGAAATACTCCACCGCGTTCTCAGGGAAGAACTGCTTGAACTCGCTGTAAAGCTGCGCCGCAAGGGTCTTGTTGTGGCTCAGCACCAAGGCGGGCCTATTCACCTGTGTCAGCACATTGGCAATGGTGAAAGTTTTTCCCGAACCCGTCACACCGAGCAGGGTCTGTGCGCGGTCGCCACGCTGCAATCCGTCCACCAGCTGTTTGATAGCTTCGGGCTGGTCGCCAGTAGGCTGAAAATCTGAGGTCAGTTTGAAATTCATTAGGTTACCCTTCGCACTTTTGAAAGAATGGCAAAAATACACAATTTGCAGAAACTAACGCTTCATCAAATAAACTTTGGCGAAAAGTGCGTATTTTTGCCGCCAAATAGGTCCAACCATGATCCAAGCAACAGGCATTCATAAGTCATACGGCAGCCTTGAAGTGCTCAAAGGCATCGACATCCACATCGCCAAACGCGAAATCGTGAGCATTGTAGGCGCTTCGGGGGCGGGCAAGACCACCCTACTCCACATCATCGGCACCTTAGATAAGGCCGAGCAAGGGCAACTCTTCATCGACGGGATTGAAGTGGGCAAACTGAACGATACCCAGTTGGCCGCCTTCCGCAACCAAAAAATCGGTTTTGTGTTCCAATTCCATCACCTCTTACCCGAGTTCACCGCTCTTGAGAACATCTGCATTCCTGCCTACATCGGCGGCATGGGCAAGAAAGCGTCCATCGAAAGAGCCGAAAAGCTGCTTGATTACTTGAATCTTACCGACAGAAAAAACCACAAGCCTTCGGAACTGTCGGGCGGCGAACAGCAACGCATTGCGGTGGCACGCGCCCTCATCAACCAGCCTGCCGTAGTCTTGGCCGACGAGCCTTCGGGCAACCTCGACTCAAAGTCGGCGCAGGAGCTGCACAAACTCTTCTTCCGTCTCCGCGACGAGATGAACCAGACCTTTGTCATCGTAACCCACAACCCCGAATTGGCTGCCATGTCGGATAGGACGATTACGATTAAGGACGGAACCGTAGGACAATCATTGCCGGCTTGACCCACCATGACAAGAGAAAAAAGCAAAACAATAATAGAGCAAAAACAATAATATTGCCATCACTTCGTTAAATTAAGATAATACAACGAAAATGAAAAGACACTTCATATTTTCCCTGCTTTTTGGTGTTTCGCTCGTGTTGAGCACCAATGTTGTGCAAGCCCAAAATGCCGAATCGTATGAGTCGTTGATGAAAAAAGGAAACGACAAATACGCCGCCAAGGACTACATCAGCGCGAAAACTTATTTCGAGATGGCACTGAAGCAAAATGCCAACGACCCGACTGCCAAGAAGAAGTTGGAAGAGTCGGTGAAGAAAATCCAAGAAGACGGTGCCCGTCAGGAGGTATTCTATGCCCATTTGGATGCCGGTGACCAGTATTATGGCCAACAGAAATACGAAGAGGCTTTGACGGAATACGAAGCCGCTTTAAGTGTTTTCCCCGAAGACAAATATGTTGGCGGCCAAGCTGGTGTGGTTCGCGCCATCCTTAAGGAACGCCAAGACAAGCAGGACGCCTTCAATTTGGCCATGAGCCAAGGCGAGAGCCTGTTGGCGGAAGACAACTTCGACGCAGCCATCATGCAGTTTGAAACGGCCACCGAAATCTTTCCCACCGACAAACTCCCCAAGGAGAAATTGGCTGAGGCACGCCAAAAGAAACAGCTTTACACCGAAAAGACAACCCGTTTCGACAACCTTATGGAAGAAGCACGGCAGTTTGGGCTGCGAAAGAACTATGAGGCGGCCATCAACAAACTCGACCAAGCCTTGGAACTATTCCCCAACGACTTGGAAGCCAATGCCAAACGCAATGAATACCAAGCCGCTAAAGGTGTTACCGACCAATACAACGGCATTATCGCCATGGCCGACCAGCTTTATGAGAACAAGTCCTACCAAGAAGCCAAAGCCCAATACCAAAGCGCTTTGATGGTAGTGAAAGGCGATGCCTACGCCACGGATATGATTGCCCGCCTCGACCCGCTCATAGCCGAACAGAATGCCAAAGAAGCCGCAAGAATTGCAGCCGAGCAAGAAGCCGCACGGTTGGCTGCCGAGGCCGAAGCCGCACGCATCGCAGCAGAACAGGAAGCGGCAAGGCTTGCTGCTGAAGCTGAGGCCGCACGGTTGGCCGCAGAAGCCGAAGCCGCGCGTATCGCAGCAGAACAAGAGGCTGCAAGGATTGTTGCCGAACAGGAAGCCGCACGATTGGCCGCTGAAGAAGCCGCCCGTATTGCAGCGGAGGAAGAAGCGGCAAGATTGGCTGCCGAAGCCGAGGCCGCACGCGTCGCAGCAGAAGAGGAAGCAGCCCGTCAGGCCGTCCTCGCCGCCGCCGAAGCGGAACGCCAAGCCACCATCAAGACCATGCTCGACGCAGCCGATGCCTTGTTTAACCAACAGGACTACGGCAACGCCAAGGTGAAATACGCAGAAATCGTGGCTTTTGACGAAGGCAACGCCACAGCCACAGCCAGAATCCGTGAAATCGACGGTATCTTCGCCCAAATGGCGGCAGAATTGCAACAGCATTATGACAACGCCATGAATGCCGGCAACAACGCCATGAGCAACACGAAATTTGCCGAGGCCATCACACACTATCAGTCGGCTTTGGTTTACAAGCCTGAAGATGCGACCGCCACCGCACAATTAGCTGCCGCAGAAAAGGCTGAGAGCGACCGCATAGCCACCTTGAGGACACAATACAACGCCTTCATCAAAGATGGCGATTCCAACTTCAAGACCAACACCTTCGACAAGGCCATTGAGGCCTACACCAAAGCTGAGGAACTCGGGCTTGAATCCTATCCCAGTGAGATGATTGCCCGCATCAGCGAAATCATCGAGCAGAACAAATTGTATGAACTGAACAGCGAGCCGCTTTTGTTGGCAGCAGGACAGGCACAACGCTTCGAATTCAACAAGATTGATGTGGCGGTGCGCCGCTCCAACTACATCATTATCAAGGTTCGCAACCCTCATCCTGAGAAGACCTTCCCGATGATTGTCTCCTTCGGCGGGGCCAGCGGCAAGAACGGCGGTTTCGTGCTGCCCATCGCCGCCACCGAAGACGAAAAGACCTTCATCTTCCGCATTGGCTCACAATACAAATGGTTCAGCGAAGACAACACTTGGATAGAAATCGTCTCGGAAAACAACGAGGTGGAAATCGGGAAATTGGAAGTCTCAAGAAGCAATTAGTGAAACATCACGACAATTCGCCGAGAAATGCGGGTAGGGTCATGTATTAACAGTCATAGCTCAACCGCTCCGACCGTGGGATATTGGTTGCAAAAAAGTGAAATTGGCACCTTTCAAATACGCTTATCATAATAATCGCAAATCTCGGTGATGCCGCATTCTTCGCATTTCGGCTTACGGGCCATGCACGCATAACGCCCATGCAGGATGAGCCAATGGTGCGCCTTGGAGATGACAGCCTTGGGCAAATGCGCCACCAGTATCTTCTCCGTTTCCAACACATTCTTCGAGTTTTTGGTCAAGCCAATGCGGTTGGCCACACGGAAAACATGCGTGTCCACCGGCATGGCGGGTTGGTTGAAGGCCACAGCCATCATCACATTGGCGGTCTTACGGCCCACACCCGGCAATTTTTGCAAGTCTTCCAGATTGTCGGGAACAATGCCGCCGAAATCGCGCACCAAGGTTTGAGCCATGCCCAACAAGTTCTTGGCTTTGTTATTGGGATAGGAGATACTTTTGATATGGGTATAAATCTCCTCCACCGTCGAGTTCGCCATATCTTGCGCCGTTGGGAAATGCTGAAACAAGACCGGCGTAGTCATGTTCACACGCTTGTCGGTGCATTGTGCCGACAAAATCACCGCCACCAGCAGTTGGTATGGATCCTCATAGCGCAGCTCCGACTCTGCAATGGGCATGTGTTCCTCGAAATACGACACAAAAGCATCATATTTCTGCTGCAATTTTGATGTTTTCATACGATTCCAATGCTTCGGCTTCGCTTGCAAGGCTTGAAGCATTATATTATGTCTCCTTGTTCGTCCACAAGTATGCCCCAGCTGACAGCCGTCATCCGGTCATTATCGAAGAAAAAGTCAATCATGGCGTCCTCGAAGGAAAGGCGCAACTCACCGTCTTCAATTTCTTCCTCCACATCTTTGAAACCGTTGTCTTTCATCAGCTTAACGACATCTTCTTTTTTGAGTCCGAACACCTTCTTGCCGTATAGAGTAGCCGTCTCATTTTCCGTCTCGAAGCAGGCCACCACCGACTTGGTGATACCCTCAAAATAGATATTCGTATGGATGGTATCGTATTCGTAATAGATAGAGCGGTTGCCTGTCTCCTCCATATCGCTCAACTCCTCATAGAAGTCAGGCATGTTCAGTATTTTGACGGTCTCGTCAAGTGTCATTCCGAAAGGGATTTCTCCGTAGCCTTTCAGCGGTTGAATGGTAAATTCTTTCATCATAGTCTTGTTGTTTCGGCGGCTAAAATAGTCATTTTCTTAGAACCTGTTTCGTTTTTCCTCAATTAATTTATCTGCCCTTTGATTGTCCCACCGGATTTTCGATTGCACTGTTCCCCGACCTTCCCATCATCTGACTTCCTCAATCACTCAAACCGAATCGATTTGGTGGGACTGATTCGGTTGATGACCGAAGTGGGGATGAGCAACATTAAAACCCAAAGCAGGAAAGTGCCCAAGTTAATGAAAATCACGGTACTGAAATGTAGTTCGATGGGTACTGAGGAGAGATAATAAGTGGTCGCATCAAGCCTGATAAAGCCTGTGTATCGCTGCACGAAGCAAAAACACAGCCCGATGACATTGCCGATGAACATGCCGATGAGCAAAATGCGCAACGAACGGCGCAAAAACACCTCACGAACGAATTTGTTGCTCGCCCCCATAGCTTTCAGTAAGCCTATGGTTGAAGTTCTTTCGATAATGATAATCAGCAACATACTGATAACCGTAATACCTGCCACGAGCAACATCAAGGCCATGATGAGCCAGACATTGGTATCCAGCAAATCGAGCCAATCGAAGATTTGGGAATTGTTCTGACGGGCCGTATAGGAAGCCAACTCGGAAGGAAGGGCATAATACAGTTTCTCGTTGACGGAGTTCACATCGGCATTGTCGGCCAAAGCAATTTCCAACAATCCGGTTTCATTGTCTTCCCAGCCGTTCAACTTGCGGATTTGGTCGAGGTCGGCAAAAACATAACGCTCGTCAAACTCATAAAGTCCGGTCTCAAAAATGCCCGTCACCGTGAATTTTCTGCCCCTCGCCTGCATGTCCTTGTCAATAAACCACACGCGCACATCATCGCCCACACCAAGCAACATCTTGTCGGCAATCACCTTCGAAACCAGCACTTCGGTGGAACGCTCGCCTGCATGATACTGGGGTAATCTACCTTCCAGAAGACACTTGCTGAAAAAGGTCCAGTCATAGTGTTCGTCCACGCCCTTCAACACCACACCCTGAATTTCGTCATCGGTCTTGATCATGCCTGCCTTGTTGGCCACCTGCTGATAATGGACGACACCTTCAACAGCATTCAATCTATTGATTAACAATGAGTCCAAAACAAACGGCGTTTCCTCAACCGACTCGTTCTTATCCAACGATTGCACATGAATCGGTGCCACAAAACCAATCACCTTGTCGCGGATTTGGTTCTTGAATCCCACCACGACAGCCCATGCGATGAGCATAACGATGATGGCCAAAGCCACGCTCGCAACAGCCAACCGCATCACAGTCGAAGACAGATTTTCCTTCGAAAGCGAAAAAATTCGGTTTGCTATGAATTTTTGGGCCGACATTTGCGGTATTTTCAATAGTTTTGCAAAAGTAAAAAATAAACCCGTATGAAACGACAAATCTTTTCCATAGCCCTGCTGTTTTGCGCTTTCCTGTCGCAATGCCAAGCCCAAATCTTCAAGACTGGCGACGAGCCTCGCCTCGCTTTCATCGACAAGAATCATTATGTCTCCGCTGCCATGCAAATCAATGATTATCTGCCAATTATCGAAGGAAAGCGTGTGGGTTTAGTCGGCAACCAGACGAGTATCATCGGCAAGACGCCTTTGGTGGACACTTTGCTTTCGTTGGGCATTGATGTGCAAAAAATCTACACGCCCGAACATGGCTTCCGCGGCAAAGCCGACGCTGGTGCCAAGGTAAACAGCGGTAGGGACGAAAAGACAGGTCTGCCTATCGTCTCGCTCTATGGCAAAAACAAGAAGCCCACTCCCGAAATGCTGCAAGGAATTGACATTATCCTCTTCGATTTGCAGGATGTAGGCGTTCGTTTCTATACCTATATCTCCACCATGAGCTATGTGATGGAGGCCGCTGCCGAAAACAACCTTCCCGTCATCGTCCTCGACCGTCCCAACCCGAACGGATTCTATGTGGGCGGCCCCATGCTAAAGCCTGAAAACAAGTCCTTTGTGGGTATGCACCAAGTGCCTGTGGTCTACGGCATGACCATAGGCGAATACGCCATGATGGTGAACGGCGAAGGCTGGCTGAAAAATAATATCACTTGCAACCTCACCGTGATACCTATTAATAAATATAGGCGCGATGCCATCTACGAACTGCCCGTAAGCCCCTCGCCCAACCTGCCCAACTGGGAATCGGTGTACCTCTATCCTACCCTTTGCTTCTTTGAGGGCAGCGTTGTCAGCATTGGGCGCGGTACGGAAACACCTTTCCAGATTTATGGTCACCCCGACATGAGAGGCAACTACACTTTCACGCCGAAAAGCACTCCCGGTGCCTCAAAACCCCTCTTGGAAGGCCAGCGTTGCCGTGGCGAAAACCTCGTGGAATTTGCCCACGATTACGCCCACAATGAGAACCAACTCCATTTGGAATGGATTATCGAGGCGTATCAGCAGCTAAAGGATAAGAGTTTCTTCAAGGATTATTTCCGACTGCTCGCCGGCAACAAACAATTGCAGCACGACATAGAAAACGGGAAAAGCGCAGATTTCATCCGCGCTTCATGGAATGATGACCTTGAGGCTTTCAAAATCGTCAGGGGAAAATACCTGATGTATTAAATGTTTCAACCGAAGATTTCCTAAAACATGGCGACATACAACCGCTGAGCAAATCATGTAATATGGCATAAATTATATATGTAATATAATGAATAACAATATATTACAATATAAATACCATATTAACATCAAAAAAAGCCACATAATATAATTTGAGAAGACAATATAGTATGTAACTTTGCGGTGCCATATTTTCATATCCTGTTTCACGGACTTCACGGGATCAGAAAACATGGTACGAGAAATGTAGAATTAGAAGTCCCCTATATATATTTATGGGAGTTATTACGGGAAAAATAAAAAATGATGTTCGCTTTCAGGAAGCGTTTAAATCATGTATGAATTGCGGCATGTGCACTGCTGTGTGTCCGGCTGCCGAGTTCTATTTATATGACCCGCGTAATATATGCAACATAGTTCAATGCGGAGATGATGAAGAATTGGAAAAACTGCTTCGTTCCGATACCATTTGGTATTGCGGACAATGCATGTCATGCAAACCCCGCTGTCCCCGTGGCAATGCTCCCGGAGTGATTATTTCCATATTGCGCACCATCAGTCAGGAAACGGGATATTTTACTGACAGTGAAAAAGGAAGACAACAATATGCCATAGAACAAATAGTGTGTGGCAATATACTCAATATTGGTTATTGCGTACATCCCGACACCATAGATCCGGATTTGCACCCCGAACAGGGTCCGGTGTGGGCATGGTTTGTGAAAAACATTGATGCCCTATGTGAAAAAATGGGTGCCAATTGGAAAAAAGACGGCGCCGGTGCCTTAAGAAACATACATCAGGAGAACTTGGACGAAATAAAAAGAATATTTGACGTTACCGGCGGCACCGCTTTAAGAGAGTGTATAAACCAGTATTCCGAACAAAAGGCTAACGAATTCAATATGAAAACATCGCGTGAGGAAAATCAAAAATACAGCGAATACTTAATGAACACCATGACCCAAAACAACAACCAACATTGTAAATAACAACTATGGAGCACAAAAAACATTTTTGGAACGAATACCAAAAAGACATAGCCGACGACCATTATTTTTATGCCCGCAGTTGCATTCGCCAAAGTTTCAATCCGGGTGCCGAGGCCATGTTTTTATCCATGCTGAAAGATGATTTGCATAAGGATATCATAGACGATGCCAATCAACACACCTGTACCGGCATTGGATACCATGCCGATGTGGTTCCTTTTTATACCACCGCTACCATAATGGCCCGCTTATTTTCACTCATGACCGAACTGGGTTATAAAAACTATGTCCCTTCTTGTGTCACCTCCTTTGGTTTATACATAGAAGTGCTGGAAACATGGAGAAATGAACCCGAAACATTGGAGAAAACAAGGGAATACTTATATAAAGCCTGCAAGCGGGAGTTTGAAATACCTGAAAACATAGCCCACGCCTCGGATATCATATACAAATTCCGCAATGAGCTGAAAGCTAAAATGAAATATCAGCTTGTTAATAATAAAACGGGACAACCTCTTAGAGGTGTGGAACATGTGGGGTGCCACTATGCCAAAGTATTCCCTTCCTTTGGTGAAGGCGGTGCCGAATTCCCCTATGTTTTGGCAGGCCTTATCGAAGCATGGGGCGGTGAAGTGATTGATTACCCCGAACGCCGCCATTGCTGCGGATTCGGATTCAGGAACTATTTGGTGCAGTCTAATCGTGGCTACTCCATCAACAACACCCATAAAAAGCTGGAATCCATGAAGCCCTACCATCCTGATTTTATTCTTACCAATTGCCCGGGGTGCAATATGTTTTTTGACCGCTGGCAATACACCATTGCCGAGATGGAACATAAAACTTACGACAAAGAAGGCAAAGGCATACCTGTGCTTTCACATGAAGAGCTGGCAGCCCTGCTCATGGGATACGACCCATGGGAAATAGGCTTGCAACTCCATCAGGTACAATGTGAATCTTTAATGGACAAAATAGGAATAGAATATAATCCCGCAGAAAAATATGCCGACAGCCAAGGTAATTTGCTTGCCCCGCCCGAAAAACCCAATTTTTTAAAAGTTTAAACATCAAGAAACAAATATGAACAACATGGATGTTATCATCATAGGCGGCGGCCCGGCCGGCATACAAGCTGCCATTCGTTTGGGACAGTTCAACTGCAAAACCCTCATCATAGAAAAAGAAAGCGCCATAGGAGGCAAACTCACTCAATGGGATAAGTTGTTTCCTGATTTTTACTCCGCTGATGAGCTGTTACTGCACCTCAAGGCCCAACTGAATGAAAACGTAAGCGTAGTCACCTCCCAAACCGTTACCGACATCAACCATAACGACACTACATGGACAGTAACTACTGCCGACGACTCCTCATACACGGCCAAAGTTGTATTGCTTGCCTGCGGCTATGACTTTTTTGACGCCATACGAAAAGAAGAATTCGGATACGGCATCTATCCCAATGTAATTACCTCGATAGAGCTGGAAGCCATGATAAAAAACGGCAATATTCACACCTTTGACGGCCGCTCACCGCAAAGAATAGCCTATTTGCAATGCGTAGGCTCCCGTGATGAAAAAGTAGGCAACCACTACTGCTCGGTCAATTGTTGTATATGTGCCGTAAAACAAAGTATAGAAGTAAAAGAAATGGTTCCCGATGTGGAACAATACTGTTTCTATATGGACCTGCGCATGGCCGGCCAGCATTATGAAGAACTCTACAGAAAATCACAAGAGAAATACAATGTCCAGTATATTCGCGGCCGTGTATCAGAAGCCGCTGAAACTATAGACCACCGCATACAAATTAAAGCAGAAAACACCCTGCTTTCTACCCCATTGAGACTCACAGTGGATTTGTTTGTTCTTATGGTAGGCATGGAAGCCAGCCAAACCAATCGCCATATCAGCCAAAAGTTCAACATTCAAAAC
Source organism: Candidatus Limimorpha sp. (assembly GCA_041854745.1). Taxonomy (GTDB): domain Bacteria; phylum Bacteroidota; class Bacteroidia; order Bacteroidales; family F082; genus Limimorpha. The sequence goes on from JBHACT010000112.1 coordinate 46,213, forward strand.
AATTACGGCTTTTTGCGAAGCAAACAGCATTATTTAAATGATAATGAAACCGAGATTGAAGGCTTGTTTTTAGCAGGCACCTGCAAACGCCCCATGAACATACCCCAAGCACTCAAAGACGGTGATGCCGCGGCCAATTCCGCATTTGCTTATCTTCAAATTCACAACAGACAGCGATGAAAGATTTTGGATTTAACTTGTACAAGAGCCGCACCTTGGATTATGACAATAGCGATTTCTCACCGAAGAAAGATTTGGAACAGAAAGTTCCGTCGTACAAGCGTTGCATAGGCTGCGGCGCTTGTGCTTCGTCATGTTCTTCCGCCAAATTCACCAATTTCAGCATTTTAAAATGCAATATGCTTTTCCGCAACGCCAAATACGACGGACTGAAACAGGAATTGGATAAATGCATGTTGTGCGGCAAGTGCACACTGGTATGCCCCAGAGGTGTAAACATTCGCCGTATGGTATTAGAAATGAGAAATTTAATAGAAAAACACGCTCATAATAATGAATAACTATCATCCGTTCGTTCTACCTTTTGTTATCGGAACTGTATTATTGTTTGTCATCCTCATAGTCCTATTTGTAAAATGGCTTATGCAAATGGACAAACATCAGCAAAAAACCGCCCTTAAAAACATTATCAGCCTCAAAACACTTCAAGCCACATGGGAAGCCATAAGAGAATGCTTGTTCCATAGAAATATTTTCCGTACCAATCCCTTATTGGGCTATATGCACGCCAGCTTTGCTTTAGGCTGGTTCCTTTTAATCGTAATAGGAAAAATTGAAACCACCTTCTATAGCGGCACCATCTTTGATGAGTTTTGGTTGGCCATTTTCTTCCGATATTTTGAAGACACCTCCACCAACTTTACCGCCCACCACTTGTTTACTACCCTAATGGACGCCTGCTTGCTTTTTGTATTGTCAGGTGTGCTTCTGGCCGTTGTTAAGCGGTTTTACTCCAAAATCTACGGAATGAACAAAACCACCAAACACACCACCATTGACCGTATAGCTTTGACTTCATTGTGGTGTATATTCCCTTTCAGACTGCTGGCCGAAAGTGTTACTGCCGGCATAAAACATAACGGTGGTTTTCTTACCCAAACATTGGGCAACACCCTTGGCTTTTTACCCTTGGAACAAATACAGCTGCCCTTATGGTGGCTCTACTCCGTCGCTTTGTGCACCTTCTTTATTTTCATGCCTTTTACCCGTTATATGCACATATTCACTGAAATGCTATTGGTATTATTGCGCAAATGGGGTGTTACGGAAAGTAACTGCAAAACAGGCTACACCACAATAGAAATGAATGCTTGCTCCCGCTGCGGTATATGTTTGGATGTATGTCCTCTTAATACAGAAGTGGGTATAAATAATGTGCAAGCGGTGCATTTCATCAAAAACGCCCGCTATGGTACTCTCACAAGTGACATAGCCGATAATTGCCTTATGTGCGGAAGATGCACCCAAGCCTGTCCTGTAGGTCTGGAATCCACCAGAATAAGACAAATAATGCGTAAAAAAGAGCAGTTCAATCACCAAGACTATTACCAATACATTCCTGACAACACTTCTGCTCACAACGAAGAGGTCATCTATTTTGCCGGATGCATGTCGCATCTCACTACCTCTATCCCTGTGGCTATGCAGCTGATTTTTAAGGCTGCCGATGTAAAATACTGGTACATGGATGAAAATGCAACCATGTGCTGCGGACGACCTCTTATGCAACAAGGTTTGGATAAACAAGCAGAAGCATTAAGAAACAAAAACACCAAAGCCATTTTGGATTCAGGCATTACTACCTTGGTTACTTCCTGCCCTATTTGCTATAAATCGTTTAAAGAAGAATATCACCTACCTATTCAGATTTTACACCATACCCAATTTATGGAACAATTGATACAACAAGGAAAGCTAAAAGTAAAGAAATCAAATGCGAAGGTTACCTATCATGATCCATGTGAATTGGGTAGAGGATGTAATATATATGATGAACCTCGTAAGGTATTGAAGGCCGTATCACAATTGATGGACATGAAAATGGAAAGAGAAAACAGTTTGTGTTGCGGCTACAATTTGGCGAATACGAAATTGGAACTTAGCGAACAAATGAAAATAAGGAACAATACGCTTAACCATCTTACTCAACCTCACCCTGATGCAGTAGTTACAGCTTGTCCCATGTGCAAAAAAGCCTTGCAGCACGGCACTTTAACCAATGTGAAAGACATTGCCGAAATAGTTGCTGAACAGATTTCTTAGGCTGTTTTTGTAAACAACACAGGGCTGCCAAGCATTTGGCAGCCCTGTGTTGAAACCTTGCATATTGTCATCATCTCGTCCTTCCGGGATACACCCTCAAGGCTTCCTCCAAGCACTTCATGGCGGCTTTGAGGTCATCAATGCAGAGACAATAGGTGATACGAGCCTGACAGCGACCCTTTTCGCTGTCGGAATAGAAGCCCGTGGCGGGAGCTAACATTACCGTTGCGCCGTTGTAGCTGAAATCGGTGAGCAGCCACTGGCAGAACCTGTCACTGTCATCCACCGGCAGGTCGATGACGGTGTAGAAAGCCCCCTTGGGCATCGGGCAGAAACAGCCCGGAATTTTGTTGACACCCTCAACGACGACATTGCGGCGGGCAACATATTCTTTCTGCACAGTATCGAAATATTCCTGAGGTGTATTGACGGCCGCTTCGGCAAAAATCTGACCAAACGAAGGCGGTGACAAACGGGCCTGAGCCAGACGCATAGAGATAGCGTAAACCTCGCTGTTGCGGGTGACCATACAACCCACACGGGCACCGCAAGCGCTATAGCGCTTCGAGACCGAGTCGAACAGAATGGTGTTGCGCTCCAAGCCCTCAAGTTGCATCACGCTGAAATGCTTGTGCCCATCGTAGCAAAACTCGCGGTACACCTCATCGGCAAAGAGATACAGGTCATACTTCTTGACCAGGCCCGCCACCTTAAGCAGTTCCTCATGGGTATAGAGATAACCCGTGGGGTTGTTGGGATTACAAATCATGATGGCCTTGGTGCGAGGCGTGATGGCCTCCTCAAAATCTTCGATGGGCGGCAGAGCAAAACCTGTCTTGATGTCACTGGGAATTGTTACAATCTTAGCATCGCACAACTTGGCAAAGGCGTTGTAATTGGTGTAATAAGGCTCTGGGATGATGATTTCGTCGCCTGGGTTGAGGCACACGGTGAAAGCCATCTGCAAGGCTTCGCTGCCACCGGTGGTGACGATGACCTGATTAGGTGTAACGTCGATGCCGTGACTGTGGTAATAGTTGCAGAGTGCGCGACGATAAGAAGGGGTACCTGCCGAATGGCTGTATTCCAGCACCTTAATATCAGCTTCGGCCAAGGCTTTCAGGGCTCCCTTGGGAGTCTCGATGTCGGGCTGGCCAATGTTGAGGTGATACACATGGACACCGCGCTCTTTGGCGGCATCAGCAAAAGGAACAAGTTTACGGATTGCCGATTGTGGCAGTTCCATACCTTTAGTGGAAATTTGTGGCATAGGTTTTCAATTTGCATAAAAAGCCATCTAACACAAACATTAGACGGCTTTTGATATTAATGTGATACTTTCATTAATGGTTGTTGACAGGCGAACCGCTTCCGAAATCATTCTTTTTCTCTGGCATGGCTTCACTGACTTGGTCAAGCACGCGGCCTTTGATGCGCAGCACCACTGTCGAGTTCTTAAGGGCATTTGAAGTAACAGTTACCGTCTTGTTGATATTGCCGGCACGGTTGGTCTTATAAGTTACCTTGATGACATCCGATTCACCGGGGAGGATAGGCTCGTTGGGCCATGAGGGGATGGTGCAGCCGCAACTCGATTTGGGCTTTTGGATTAACAGAGGCTCGTTGCCCGTGTTGGTGAAGCGGAATTCGCAATCGCCATTACCATTGAAAGGAATATCGCCATAATCGTGAACAACTTTCTCAAACTCGATTTCCGATCCAATGGTACCCTTGTTGTCTTGCGCTTTGGCCGCTCCTACCATAAAAAGCATGATGCCAAGCAGATAAATCACTTTTTTCATCTTGATATAATTTTAATTTGTTGCAAAATTAGTAATTATTATTATTCGCTGTTCAAATCTTCCAATTTTTCAAACATTTTTTCTGTTTCTCAAAAACCGTACCAAAAAAACACCTCTTGAGAAAAACCTCAAGAGATGTTTGATGTATAACCAGACCTTTAACGTTTTTACAGCAGGTGGCAGGTGACCGTCAATCCGGCCATCACGATGCTCACCATGCTCATCAGCTTGATGAGAATGTTAAGCGAAGGACCCGAGGTGTCCTTAAACGGGTCGCCGACGGTGTCGCCGACGACCGTTGCCTTATGGTTGTCGGAGCCTTTGCCACCGAAGTTGCCTTCTTCGACATACTTTTTGGCATTGTCCCAAGCACCGCCCGAGTTGGCCATGAAAACAGCCAAGACGAACCCCGTGCTCAAACCGCCAATGAGCAAACCAAGTACGCCGGAAACGCCGAGAATGACGCCAGTAAGGATTGGGACGAGGATGGCAAGGATGGAAGGCACCAGCATTTCGCGCTGCGCACCTTTAGTAGAGATGGCCACACAACGCTCGTAGTCGGGTTCGGCCTTGCCTTCAAGGATACCCTTGATGGTGCTGAACTGACGGCGGACTTCCTCCACCATCTTCTGTGCTGCACGCCCCACGGCATTCATTGTCATGCCGCAAAAGACGAAAGCCATCATGGCACCGATGAAGATACCGACGAGAACGAAGGGGTTCATCAAGTTGACTTTATATACATTCATAAAACCGATTAGGTCGGCACTACCAATTTGCTCGATAGTCCAACGCGTTCCTTTTACGATTTCAGCTGAGTGATCCGCCGCTGCTTCGGCAACACGGTGAAGAGCAATCTTGATTTCCTCAACATACGAGGCTAACAGAGCCAAAGCAGTCAAAGCCGCCGAGCCGATGGCAAAGCCCTTACCCGTGGCGGCAGTGGTATTGCCAAGAGCATCGAGGGCGTCAGTACGTTTGCGCACTTCAGGCTCAAGGCCACTCATCTCGGCATTACCGCCTGCATTGTCAGCGATAGGACCGTATGCGTCAGTAGCCAAGGTGATGCCCAAAGTGGAGAGCATTCCCACGGCGGCTATGCCAATACCGTAAAGACCTCTCGAAAGGTTGACGGCGGTAAATTCAATATTGAAGCCATTGGCGCACAAATAGGCCAATACGATGGCCACGCCCACAGTAACCACAGGGATAGCCGTCGAAAGCATACCGAGCCCGAGTCCGGAAATAATCACAGTGGCGGGACCGGTCTTAGAGCTTTCGGCCACCTTTTGTGTAGGCTTGTAGCTCTGCGAAGTATAATATTCCGTGGCTTTACCAATGATGACACCTGCCAGCAAACCAACCACCACTGAGAGTGAAGTCTGCCACCACATATTGGCGTATTCGCCCGTTACATTTCCAAAGAGGTAATACATGATGCCGAAAGTGGCAGCGGCAATCAGGATAGCAGCAGTATTAGTGCCACGGCTCAAGGCGCCAAGCAGTTTCTTCATGCCGGCATCCTCTTTGGTGCGCACTAAGAAAATACCTATCAGAGAAAGGAGCACACCCACGGCGGCTATCAGCATGGGGGCAAACACGGCTTTCAACTGCATATCTTTGCCGGCGACACTTTGAGAGGCAGCTGTGGCAAAGGCCGATGCGCCCAAAGCCATAGTAGCCAAAATGGAGCCTGCATAAGACTCATAAAGGTCGGCACCCATGCCTGCTACATCACCGACATTGTCACCGACATTGTCGGCAATGGTGGCGGGATTGCGCGGGTCGTCCTCAGGAATGTCGTACTCAGTCTTACCGACCAAGTCGGCACCCACATCAGCGGCTTTGGTGTAGATACCGCCACCCACACGGGCAAACAAAGCCTGCGTGGAAGCTCCCATACCGAAAGTCAGCATGGTGGTGGTGATGGTAATCAGGTCGTTTTCGGCTCCGACAGCCGCAAGCAAACCCGTTCCGTTCAACACAAGGAACCACACGGACACATCGAGAAGGGCAAGACCCACCACAACGAGACCCATGACAGCACCCGAACGGAAAGCCACTTTCAAACCGCTATTCAACGAATTGCGGGCTGCATTGGCCGTCCGAGCCGAAGCGTAGGTGGCCGTCTTCATACCGAAGTAGCCCGCCAAGCCGGAGAAAAAACCACCTGTGAGGAAAGCAAACCACACAATGCCGTTTTGCAATTTGAAGTAAGCCATGAGACCGAAAATGGCAGCCAAGATGATGAACACAATAGTTACCACCTTGTACTGCTGCTTCAGATAAGCCATCGATCCCTTACGCACATGCGCCGCGATTTTCTTCATCAGGTCAGTTCCTTCTTCTTCCTTCATCATCTGCTTGTAGAAGATGAAAGCAAATGTCAGCGCCAAGATAGAGGCTGCCAACACGATGTAAACAATACTGTTGCTAATCATAACATTATTACTTAATTAAACTTGTTTTTGTTCTAAAGCACTATCCCCAAAAATCACTTTTCAACGCCTTTGAGGGGACAAAAATAAGAACAAATCATTTTGAAATGAAAGTTTTTTTCATAGTTTTTTTCGCAAAAGCAACTTTTTTTGCTCATTTACGAAAAAGTCCCTATTTTTGACGATTAAAGGAAGAAGGCTTAGTTTTGAAACAGAAACCTAATAATCAGTTTATTAGAACAACAGCACCTTTTCATCCTTGCAAAAACGAGCAAAATATGAACAAAGTCAGTTTGGAAATCATCGGCCTAACCTACAGCGAATCCTCGACAGGCGCGTATGTCATGATTTTGGGTGACAAGAACTCGAAGCGGCGTTTGCCCATCGTCATCGGCAGTGCGGAGGCCGAGTCCATCGCCGTAGGTATCGAGAAACACAAAAACGGCCGCCCTCACACTCACGACCTTTTCTTGAGGTTCGCCAAGGAATTCGGCATTGAGATTATGGAAGTGGTCGTCAACCGTTTCCGCGACGGCGTGTATTACGCCATGCTCGTTTGCAAGCATGGCAATGACCTGACGATGGTTGACGCTCGCCCGTCAGACGCCATTGCCATCGCCGTGCGTGCGGGCTGCGAGATATACGCCTACGAGAGCGTCATGGAAGAGGCGGGCATCATCATGGACGACATGGAACGACCGGATACGGACAAGGGCGACAGAGACCTTATTAATAAAGGTACCACAAAAACAAGCCTTGACCTTCTTGACCTCGAAACGCTGGAAGACCTGCTTCAGGAAGCCATCGATAACGAAGACTACGAGAAAGCCGCGCAGATACGGGACGAAATCAATGGAAGAAAATGAATTATTTAATATCAGTAAAATGAAAGCAATCAAATTCAGACTTATCGTGATGAACTTTCTCCAGTTTGCCGTCTGGGGAGCTTATCTGACCTGTATGGGGAATTATCTTGGGAAAGTTGGAATGGGTGCCGAAATCTCATGGTTCTACGCCATCCAAGGCATCGTTTCCATTTTCATGCCTACCCTTTTGGGCATCATGGGCGACAAATGGATTCAGCCCCAAAGGCTTCTTGGGTTCTGCCATTTGATCACTGCGGCAGCCATGCTTAGCCTGTTTTATATTGGAATGCAAGCGGCGGCAGCTGGAGTAGACCCAAACAAGTCTCTGTTTATCACCATCTATACTATCGGTGTCGCCTTCTATATGCCTACTTTAGCCCTATCAAACACAACTGCTTTCACTATATTGAAAGACAACGGTTTAGATACCGTCAAGGCTTTCCCTCCAATCCGCGTATTCGGCACCATCGGCTTCATCGTCTCCATGTGGTTCGTCAACTGTGCCTATCTGAACGACGGTAGCTTTGGTTTCACTTTCGGCGATAACGAAGCGAAATTCCAATACACCTATTACCAATTCTTAGTCTCCGGCGTTTTGGGTGTCTTGCTCTTCTTCTACTGCATGACACTGCCCCAGTGCAAGATTATTAAGAAAAAGGCAACTTCACTGGCCGAATCATTAGGATTGAGCGCCTTCAAACTGTTTAAGGACAAGAAGATGGCCTTATTCTTCATTTTCGCCATGCTCTTAGGCATGGCCCTTCAAGTGACCAACAGCTACGCCACGCCATTCCTCACCCAATTCAAGAGCGACCCGTCATTGGCCGACACCTTTGCCGCCAATAATGCCACCATGCTCGTGTCCATCTCGCAAATTGCCGAGGCTTTGTGTATTTTATTGATTCCCTTCTTCTTGCGCCGCTATGGCATCAAGATTGTTATGCTTATGGCCATGATTGCATGGGTGCTTCGTTTCGGCTTTTTCGGATTAGGCGGTCCAGCCATGCCCGGCGTGTTGCTCTTCATCCTTTCCTGTATCGCTTACGGCGTGGCTTTCGATTTCTTCAATGTCTCGGGTGCCATGTTTGTCGACAAAGAATGCGACTCCGATGTGAAAGCCTCAGCACAAGGCCTGTTCATGCTGATGACCAACGGTTTGGGCGGCAGCATTGGCATTCTTGTTGCCGGTAGGGTCATCGACAAATTCTGCCACTGGAACGAACAAGGTTTCCTTGTTGGCGACTGGAAAAGTGCATGGCTCATCTTTGCAGGTTATGCACTGCTCGTTGCCATTTTATTCATGATTTTGTTCAAATACAAGCACGAGCCGGAGAAAAATGAAGCAATATCTTGATTTATTACAATACATTCTCGAACACGGTGTGCAGAAAGGCGACCGCACCGGTACTGGTACCATCAGCGTGTTCGGCTACCAAATGCGTTTCGACCTCTCCGAAGGATTCCCTTTGGTATCGACGAAGAAGGTACACCTGAAAAGTATCATCCATGAATTGCTGTGGCTGCTCAGCGGCGATACCAACATCAAGTATTTGCACGGCAACAAAGTGACGATTTGGGACGAATGGGCCGACCCCAACGGCGACTTGGGCCCCGTTTACGGCGCACAATGGCGCAACTGGAATGACGAGGGAATAGACCAAATCAAGCAGGTAGTGGAAAGTATCAAGACAACCCCCAACAGTCGCCGCCACATCGTTACAGCTTGGAACCCGTCGGTGCTTCCCGACGAGCATGAGAAGGACTTCGCCGCCAATGTGGCAGCAGGCAAGGCAGCCCTCCCACCCTGCCACGCCTTCTTCCAATTCTATGTAGCCGATGGCAGGCTGTCGTGCCAACTCTACCAACGCAGTGCCGATGTGTTTCTCGGCGTGCCGTTCAACATCGCCTCATATTCCCTGCTCACCATGATGACAGCACAAGTATGCGGTTTGCAGCCCGGAGAATTTGTCCACACCTTTGGCGATGTGCACATCTACAACAACCTCATCGAGCAGGTGAAGACACAATTGTCGCGCACACCACGCCCACTGCCTACGATGAGAATAAACCCAAGGGTCAAAGACATCTTTGACTTCAAATTTGATGACTTCACTTTAGAGAATTACGACCCGTGGCCTGCCATCAAAGGCGAGGTTTCGGTATAAATTGTTGATTATAAATTATTGATTACAAATTACAAATTACAAATTATAAATTATAAATTATAAATTATAAATTACGGATTTTGAGACGCGATGAATCGCGTCTCTACAGAAATATTTAAATGAATAAACAATCAAAGATTCACCGATAATGACAATTTCCATCATCGTTGCCATGGCCGCCAACCGAGCCATAGGAAAAAATGGCACGCTGATATGGCATATCAGCAACGACCTGCAACATTTCAAAAAAATCACCACAGGAAAATGTGTGGTGATGGGCTACAAAACCTATTTGTCGCTGCCAAAACAGAAAGCATTGCCCAACCGCCGTAATATCATAGTTTCCACCCGTCAGGAACAAGCTCCGGAAGGATTCGAGCTGGCGCATTCCATTGACAACGCCTTGCAGCTATGCCAAAACGAAACGGAAATCTTCATCATGGGAGGCGGCAGCATCTACGAGCAACTCCTGCCCAAGGCCGACCGGCTCTACTTGACACGCTTGGACAAGGAATTTGAAGCTGACACCTTCTTCCCCTTTATCAATTTTGACGAATGGAGTCTCGTTGACCTTGAGGTGATTGACGACGACCCTCAGGTGGACTACTCCTACCGCTTTGAAGTATGGGAAAGAGCAGACTCCTGAAAAGAGAATTCATCCTATAACAAAAACGGTTGCCCCTCACAGGGCAACCGTTTTTCATGTTAGTTACAGACCACCGGATTATCTGAGGCGTATAGGTCATTTTGCAGGCTGAAAAACGAGTGTTGTTGTTCAATGGGTCAAATTGCAGGCTGAAAAATCAGGGTCAAACGTCGGAAGCGACAGTTGTTTGTTTACCTTTGCGCCGCAGCCGAAGCATAGCGGGGC
>JBHACT010000113.1:0-57158 GCA_041854745.1 Candidatus Limimorpha sp.
ATTATTTTTTACATTCTGTCTTTACTTAATTTTTTGTGTCTGCAAATATATGAACTTTCTGTTTAGCACGGTCGGTTGTAATATAGCCGCTAACGTATTATTTACGACATAAAGATACAACTTTCGTATATATTAAACTTATAACATTCGTATATTATTTTCAACTTTATTTTCTTTTGTCCCAATATAATTCTATAAATCAGTAAAATAAAACAAATAATTATGATGAAAAATATTTGCGTTTACGAATGTTTTACTATTTTTGCAAAAAATAAAACACCATGCAGATTGAAACCTTATTAGCCGATTATGAAAGAAAGCTCGTGCTCCAAAGATACAGTAAAAACTCCATTCTGAATTACAAGAGTGCCGTAAATGCATTTCTACAAGTTGCAGAACAAAGATTTGACAGCCCGGATGAGCTTGGTGTGACTGAAATAGAAAAGTATGTTTATTGGAAAATAAACAAGCATGGCATAAGCCCTTCTTATCAAAGGTTGATTGTGGCATCAATAGATAAGTTTTATCAGTTGGTGGTTGGTGTGGAATTAGAACTGAAACATTTGTATCCTTCACGAAAAACACATGCATTGCCGAAATATTTGAGCCTGAATGAAGTGAAGAGGATGATTGCTGCAACAACCAATCAAAAGCACAAGTGCATTATCAAACTTTTATATGGATGCGGATTGCGTTTGAGTGAGCTGTTAAACCTTAAAATTACAGATATTGACTCGGGCAATATGCTTGTTCATATTCGAAATTCAAAAGGAAACAAGGACAGGATGGTTATGCTTTCCAATCAATTATTGGAAGATTTGAGGGCATATTTTTTAAAATATAAACCCCAAGAGTATCTGATAGAGGGACAAGGAGGTGGACTGTATTCCGAAAAAAGCGTACAAAACATAGTGAAAGAAGCGGCAGCGAAAGCTGGTATCAAAAAGCAGGTAACTCCACATACACTACGTCATAGCTTTGCAACTCATTTGCTCGAAAATGGCACCGATATCAGGTACATCCAGCAATTATTGGGGCATTCATCCGTCAAAACGACAGAGGTTTACACGCATATCACCGATATTTCCAAATCAAAAATCAAAAGCCCCTTGGATTTTTTATAATGCGTTGTTCTTCAAACAACCATGCCGACTTTTCGGGACAATTTGGATTTTGGATTTTTAGAGATAGCAATCTTATTATCATTGATAATAATAGTGCGGGCGATTTGCAAATCGTTTTGCAAATCGCCCGCACTGTTGTGAGGGAAGCCTTTGGGCTTCCCTCACAACGATAATTATACAGCATAGTCCTTAAACTCTTTTACTTCAGCAAGACTTTGGGGCCCATGTTGAAGTAGATGTCGACGGGGATACCCGCTTCATTCACGTGGTCGAGGTCGGCTTGCAACTCAGGCTTGATGACGGTCAGTTCGCCCATCCATGCCTTGGTGGCCTCGTAGTCGCCGTTGCCCTGATGCAGGAGGATTTCGCCAGCAAGTTTCTCCACCGCCACTTTCATCTTGTCGAAGTCGATGGCATAACGGCCATCTTCGTTGCGGACAAAAGCGTTTTCATTTTGGAAATAATTGAATGTAAGCATATTGGCCTTGCCGTGGGCACTGGCAGCCCCGAAACGCACCGAGCGGAAGATACCGGCCATGAAGGTGGTGTAGTTGTCTTCCATCGTGGTGGTGGTGTACTCGCCCATCTCGGCCAGCTTGGTAACGAGATAGAGGCCCAGCACATCGGCCTTGGCTTCCTCAATGGCGTTGTATTGGTTGCTGAGGGCCTCGCGCACGGTGCCCTTGCCCGTAACGGTGTTCTTGATACCCATGCCATGAGCGGTCTCGTGGAACATCACATTGGCGAAAAAGGCGTCAAACTTGATATGCTCCATCGATTCGGGTGTCATCAATGCTTCGGAGATGGGCTGGAGTATCTTGTCGAACTTGGCCTGCATGGTGTTCTTGAGTTGGAGCTTGCGGGTGCCGCGCTGCAACTGCACACGCTCGTCGTTGGGCAAGTTGATGGCGATGGTTTTGCTGTTGGCGTTGCAGTCGCCGGCATAGTAAACCGCATCGTAGGCGGCCAAGTCGACATCGCTGCCGGGCACTTCTTTCTTATATTCGGCAGGCACAGGCAACTGTTTCTGGAGCTCAGGCACTAAGGAAGCGTAGCGGGTCAGCTGCTTGGTCCACTCCTGATCTTTGATGAGGATGAAGGCTTCGTGCGCGGCCTTGATGCCGTAGCGGGAATCGGTGTAGTTCTCGATGGGTCCGATCACCATGTCGATGTTGTTGTTGCGCACATCCATCCATTGCATGTCGCTTTCGAGGTAGTCGTCAGTGCGGAGGGCGGTGGCACGAAGTTTCAGGTATTGGCTAAATTCAGGGTCGCCGGCGAGCTCTGAGGCTTGTTCGAGCAATGTGGCAGCTTTCTCAACTTGTTCGGCGAAGTAGTCATGATACCAAACGCAGCTCAGGGCACCTTTCTCGTCGCGGACGATCATGGTGTATTGGCTGGTCTTGTTGGGGTCGTCGAATGCGTTCCATTCCTCTTCGGTCATGTCGGCGGGATAGAACCGGGCACCGGCAGGTTTCTCGCCGATACCTTCGACGAAGGGTTTGTTGCCATCAAGACCGTCCCAAGCGCCATAGGTGATGGAAGCCATTTTACGGAGGTCGGCATTGTCGCCAATGCGGTTCATGAGCTCATCCTTGTCGCCATAGTTCTCTTTCCAGAAGAGGCCTTCCATGATGTCGGCGGCTTCAAACAGCAAAGGAAGCATTTGGCGTTCGTTGTCACTAAGATGGGTGATGTCGGTGGTGAGGGTGTACTCGGCATACTTGTCCGACAGATTGGTGGTTTGCTGGACTGGCTCCGGAGTCGGTTCAGGCTTGGAGTTGTCGCAAGCGGCAGTCATGATTGCCATTGCGGCGATGATTGATAGGTGTTTGATTTTCATTTTGATAAAATATTTGTTAGTATGTTCTAATGCTGCGTGTTTATTCGTGCAAAAATACAATAATTTCCGCTTAAAAGCAGAAAAACGAAAAAAACGAAGTATATGAGAACCTTTATTTGTAAGTTTAAAACAGGTATTAGAAAGTATGACATAGGAGGCTACTTTAGCATCAGCAGCCGATGGCGCGCGAGATGACCAAGCGGAGGATTTCTGAGGTGCCTTCCCCAATCTGTAGGATACGCTGGTCGCGGTAGAAGCGCTCCATGTCGAACTCCTTCAGCAGACCGCGGCTGCCCATCACTTGGACGGCGTTGTCGCAAACCTCGGCAGCCACCTCTGAGCAAAAGAGCTTCGCCATAGCTGCCTCCATGCCGAAGGGACGGTGCTGGTCCTTGAGCCAGCAGGCGCGGTAAAGCAAGTTGCGCGCCGCTTCAATCTTCATGGCCATGTCGGCGAGCTTGAAGCTGACGGATTGGAACTTGCTGACGGGTTTGCCGAACTGCACGCGCCTCTTGGAATGGTCTAAAGCCATCTCATAGGCACCCTGTGCGCAGCCCAGCCCCATCGCCGCAATGGAGAGACGGCCCGAGTCGAGGGTGGCAAGCATGATGTGGGAGCCTTCGCCCGGCTTGCCAAGAATGCAGTCCTCTGAGAGCTTCACATCATTGAAAATCAGCTTGCCTGTATTGGAGGAGCGCCACATCATTTTGTCGTGCATGGGTGTCTGGGTGAAGCCTTCCTTATTGTTCTCAACGAGAAGGGCGGTGAACTCTGGCTTGCCATTCCTCTCGCCTGACACTGCCTGCACGGTGGTGCCGAGGCTGATGGGTGTTGCGCTGTTGGTGATGAAGATCTTGGATCCGTTGAGATGCCATAATGTGCCGTCATACTGAGCAGTGGTCTTGGTGCCGCGCGAGTCGCTGCCGGCGTCCTCTTCGGTCAGGCCGAAGCTCCATAGGCGGTCTTTGCAGAGCTGGGGCAGGTAACGCCTTTTCTGCTCCTCGGTGCCGTAGTCTTTGATGGGGCCAATGCCCAACGAATTGGCGGCAGCGATGGTGGCAGCGGTGGAGCCGTCCACGCGGGCCAACTCCTCCACGGCGATGATATAACTCAAATGGTCAAGGCCTTGGCCTCCGTATTCCTTGGGGGCGGTCATGCCCAAAAGACCCAGTTCGGCCATCTTGAGGGTCAGGCCGACATCGAAATGCTGGTCTTCATCGTTTTCGCGGGCGACAGGTTTCACTTCCTGTTCGGCGAAGTCGCGCACATGTTGGCGGAGGGTTTCCTGTTCTTTAGTGAGGTCGAAGTTCATGTTTATTATTACTATTTCTAACTTGCTTTCCGGAAAGTTTCACTCCGTCCACGATGACACAAGGCGTGTTCAGGTCATTGCAAACGGAGTGAAGCCGTCCATATTATTCCAACTCAATCAACTGCATTTTATTGTCCACCATCTGGTTTTCCGTGACCATGACACGCTTCACCCTACCTTGGCCCGTTGCCATGATGTTGTTCTCCATCTTCATGGCTTCCACCACCATCATAATCATGCCTTCTGCCACCTCATCGCCTTCCTTGACATTGATTTTCACGACTTTGCCGGGCATGGGCGATACCAACCGCGACTTGTCGTTGACCGGCTCCTTGCAGGCGTAGTCCAAGGTATTGTTGAGTTGGTCGATACGGTAGCAGGTGAAATTGAGGCCGTGGAAGTTGACAAAAGTCTTCTGTTCGTCGTTGACGGAGCAGTAAACCGTCTCGGTACGGCCATTGAGCATGATCTTCAGCTGTCGGTTCTCGAATTGGATGAACTCCACTGCGAAGGGAGTCTCACCAACCCTTCCCTTGATCTTGCCCGTTTCGGCGGCACTGATGCTGACGGGAACCTTACGCCCTTCCACATCCACGGTCAGCTGCATGTGATAACGCCAATAGCCGATTTCCTCCCACACATTCTCAGGGTGTTGTTCGACTTGTTTCTTGCAAAAGTCGTACATCAGGAAAGCGACCACTATATCGTTGATATTCTGCGCATTTCTACTGTCATTCAAAGCCTTGACCAATTGTTCCTGATGGGTGGTGCAAAACACGGTGTCGATTTTGTTCCCGACAAAATCCTCATTCTTAATCACCTCCCAGAGGTAGGCCTTGTTCGTGGTTAAGCCTTGGATAATGAAATCTTTCAAGGCGCGTTGTGCTGTTTCGAGAGCGGCTTGGCGGTTCTTGCCATGACAGCACAGTTTGGCAATCATCGGATCGTATGCCTCTGAAATGGTGCAGGGAGCATTAATACTGCTGTCGACACGGGTGCCGCGCACCTGAGGCTCATGGTAGGCGGTCACCTTGCCCGGTGTGGGCAGGAAGCCTTTTTCAGGGTCTTCGGCATAGATACGCAGTTCGATGGCATGGCCTTGGGGAAGTATGGTTTCTTGTGTCCAACCCATTTCCTTCCCTCTCGCTATGCGGATCTGTTCCTCCACGATGTCGATGCCGGTGCGTATTTCGGTGACGGGATGTTCCACTTGGATGCGGGTGTTCATTTCAAGGAAATAGAAGTTCAAGTCGTTGTCGACGAGAAACTCGACCGTGCCTGCGTTGCGGTAAGCTATGGCTTTGCACAGTTTGACGGCGGAGTTACAGATTTGTATGCGTTTTGTCTCGGTCAGCGTGGGCGATGGCGACTCCTCGATGATTTTCTGGAAGCGGCGTTGCACGGTACATTCGCGTTCGTGGAGATGAACAATATTGCCGAAATGATCGGCGAGCACCTGCACCTCGATATGGCGTGGGTTCTCAATGTATTGTTCGATGAAGACAGTGCCGTCTCCGAAATACTTTTCAGCTTCGCGTGAAGCGCGCTCCAGTTCATCCTTCAGGTCGGCTGCTTGTCTAACGATGTGCATACCTTTGCCTCCGCCGCCTGCTGCCGCCTTGATGAGGACGGGATAAGGAAGGCTGTCCGACCGGCTGAGGATCTCCTCCTTGCTGCCGGTCATGCCGAAGGTGACGGGAATACCGTGTTTGATGGCTATCTTTCGGGCCTCAATCTTATTGCCCATCAGGCGCATCGAATTGGAGTCGGGGCCAATGAAAATCAGATTGTTGGCTTGGCAGGCTTCGGCGAGTTCGGGGCTCTCGGAAAGGAAGCCGTAGCCAGGATGGATGGCGTCGGCACCCGAATCGAGGGCTGCGTCAATGATCTTACGGACATTGAGGTATGTGTCCTTCAATGCCCCATTGCCCAACGGATAAGCCTCATCGGCCATACGCCGATAGAGGGCATTGGCATCGTTGTCGGCAAATATCGCGACGGAGATGATGTGCAGCTTGCGCAGGGTTTTGATGACACGCACGGCAATCTCGCCACGGTTGGCGACCAAGACCTTATTGATTCTTTTGCTGTTCATGTAGGTCGATAATGATAGCGCAAAAATACAAAAAGAAAGACAATCTTTTCAGATTGTCTTTCCTTTTTTGTTCTGTGGAGACACGCGTTGGCGCGTCTCTACAGTTAAATTAGTACACCATGAATTTCACTGCGTTGTTCTTGGCACCCTGACTGAGGCGCAGGATGTAGGAACCAGAACTGAGGTTCTCGGCGTTGATGTTGATTTGGTGGCTGCCTTCGCTCATGCGGCCCACCTCTTGGTTCATCACCATACGGCCTGTCATGTCGAACACTTGGTAGCTGACATTGCCACTTTCCTTGAGTTCGAAGCTGATGATGGCTTGGCTGCTGACTGGGTTGGGATACATGCTGACAGCAACAGTGTTGTCAACTGTCGGATTTTCAGGAATACCATCTCCCGATACCGACTTATAGTTCTCGCAGCGGAATACGCCTCTGCCGTACGTGGCGGCATAGATGATACCTGTATTCTTTACACCAGGATACTCAGTAATGAAGTCACCTTCATTGGTGTGATTCACAGTAATGGCATCTTCAACATAGGCACGTTGTTGTTTGAGCTCCATGACTGGAATCTCTCCTAAGACCTGGCTGTCAAAGGTCCAGGTGCCGAGGTTCTTCGACCTGTAGATACCGCGTTCGGTGCCAATGATGACATCTCCGGTTACCATTTCAATCACCGAGGCGTAAACAGGCATCTTGGGCAAGTTGCCTTGCTTCGAGACGAAAGTAGGTTCTTCGGCCATGGCGTTGGTGCTATAAAACACATAGTCTTCGTTGCCATAGTTACCGCAGGTGACAAGAACCTTGTTTTTGTCGCGCGGGTCAACACTGACCGAGGTAACACATTGGCCATCAATGGGCAGAGTAATCTTGGTAATGGTAGCAGCAAACGACTCGTTACCGAGGGTGCCGGAGGCAGCATCGACGACACTGTTCAATCCAGAGATGCGGAAGAACTTGCCGTCCTTGAAGCCGATGAACATAACATCGCCATCAGCGGAGATGTCCATGCTGAGGGGTGTGCCACTGAAATTGAAGCCAGAGCTAGTCTTATCAGCCAACTTATACCATTCGGCTTCCAGACCGAACTGCAACGGAGTGCGGGTCATAAAGAAAGCGTCGGTGGAGGCGACGAAGAAATAAGAAGTGACAGGATCGTGCACTTCGATGGAGTCGCCAGCAGCGAGAGGAGCGGCCAAGGTATAGTTGAAAGGATAACTGTTGTTACTCTTCACCTGAACGGTAGTGCCAGTAGATTGTGTTTCTTCAGTTAGGTTAAAGTACCAAGCAGTCTCAGGGTTCGTTTGGTTGTTATAGTTTTCGAAAAGAAGGACAGGCATGCGGTACGAAGTAGTGGTAGGAAGCGAGAGGGCTGAAGTGAAGTTGGTCGAAACCCAGTCTTCGCCAGCGGTCTGAGTACGAGCCAAACCACCTTCCTTATAAGTAACAAAGAATGTGTTGGGGTTGATTGTAGAAATAGCGCATGAGCCGGCGTGAGATTTTTCTGAGAAGACTCCCAAATTGTCGCCGTTAGGATTGATCCAGAAGCCCGTTTCCAGCGTATTGGCACTGGCTTCGCCGGGGATATACACAGTGCCATGGTCGAGGCCGGCGGCGAGGACACGGGTGTCTTTACCGGAATAGGCCACACTGAACATGCGGGAGGTTGTGTAGTTACGGTTGCAGTATTGGAATGCAAATCTACCAGTAGCTTTATAGATACCGCCATCAGTACCCACATAGCATTCTTGCGAATTGTTGGGATTGAATACCATAGTATGGATACCCACATGGAGATAGCTCGGCAAGTAATAGGCGGAGAGATTAGTCAATTGGACAGCAAGGTAGTAACCATTGCCTTGGGTGGCAGTCAGCGACCACAGGTTATAGCCGAGCACATAGAGAATGTCGGCATTTTCAGGATCAACAACAATACCGTGGTTGTACAAGCCTTGGCCTGCATAGATGTCGTGGCCTTGCCCATTCGTCACTGAAGGCAGAGCGGTGTACCAAGTGTTGCCTTTGTCTCTGGACACATAAACACCGGTGTGGACGCCATTGCTGCCGATGAAGCTTGCATAGATGATATTGGCATCCGATGGAGCGATGGCGATGTCAATCATTCCGTTCGTATTCTGAGGCAGGAGACTATCGCCTTGGAGAGCGTTAGTGGTACCAGAATGATCCACCAAATTGGCAACATTGGAGCCGACATAGACATGGCCACCGACAGCGGCAACGATGGTATTGTCGGAACCCACCTTCACGGAAATGGCTTTGCCCTCAACGGCGACAGACCAGTTGTGGCCGCCATCGCTTGAGTACATCAGGCCTTCGTTGGTAGCAGCCAACAAGTTACCATTGGCAATGGCGAGGTCGTTGACAAACTGCCAAGCATCCTCAGTAGGAGCCTTGACTTGCTCGAAAACATCATCGATGAGGGTGTAGAGACCCGTACCGATGAAGCTGTTGTCATAGCCTTGTTGACTGAGGCCATTATGTGTGGCGGCATCGTCACCGTCGCCAGTACCAACATAAATGACACCGTTGGCGTCTTGAACCATGCAGCTGACCATCAGGTTGAGGCCGCCTACTTGGTGCCAAGTAACACCGTGGTTGTAAGACTTGAACACACCACCGCCTTTTGAGCCGATGTAAACAATACCATTGGTGTGGCCGTTGTATTGCCTGTTGTCGTAAAGGACGGCTGTAGTCTGGCCACCCATGTTGTTCGGACCCATGTTAATCCAATAGAGCGGGTCGTTGACAGGATCTTTCGAAGCCGGGGTCTGCATAGCCTTGAGCATATCGGCAGGGTCGATTAAGCCCGTCTTTTGGTTAGCGCGGAGACTGCCCATAAAGCTTTCCGCATTGTTGGTTTGCTTGCGCGGGACATAGTGTCCGCCTTGGTCAGCGATAGCCATCGATTGACCTAAGATAATGATTACCAGAAGTAAACTGAAAGGTAAAAATCTCTTTTTCATATCACGAAATTTTAATTAATCCTCAATTATACATGTGTTTTGACACTTTTTCACTTTAATATGGTCTGCAAATATAGAACATTCTAACAAAGTAATAACACTTCGAAGAAAAAAAAATCATTTTTTCTCAAAAAAAATCATTAATTGTCTCAAAAAGGTCAGAAAGAAAGCATTTTATCATCTTCAAGCCACCCGACACTGCCATTGGCGATTCGGATCTGGCTCCAACCGTTTGACGACTTCAAAATGACTACTTTAGACCCCTCGTGCAGCACGAAAAGATCAACACTGGACTCGCTTGGCGAACTCTTCACGGTCACCGTAGGAGTGGTGATGATGGCTTGGTCCTGGGTGGTGGCAGCGTGCCTGAGTTGGGCTGCAAAGACCACCGAAAGGCCGATGACGATGAGGAAGATGATACCCATAAAAAAGCCAAACTTGCGCCAGCCGACACTGCGTGAACGCAGAAATAGGAATAGGCAAACGAGCAGCAACGCGAAGGCGGCCACCGAACACCATGCCCAGCGGTCACCTGAACACATCGACCTCAAACTGCGCCACCAGCGTTCAACAAACGACTGAGGGACGGGTTCTATCTTGTCGATTATGGCCAAGTTGGAAATTTTGAGGTTGGTTTGCACCTCTTCGTTCGATGGGTCGAGCTTCAAGGCTTTTTCGTAATAGTAGATGGCCATGGGGTATTCGCGCATCTTATAGTAGGCGTTGCCCATGTTGTAATAGAGAGGCACCGACTCCATATCTGTTTGGAGGATCTTTTCATAAAGCTCCACCGCATCTTCGTAATTTCCTGAGTTATAGGCAGTATTGGCCTGATCGAACCACTCGTCGGCGGGGTTTTGCGCAAAGGCATATCCCATCACGGCGAGTATATATATTAATAAGGTGTATCTTTTCATTGTTGTTTCTCCTTTCATAGGTCAAATTACTTTTTCCGCTTTCGAGATGACATCTATGCCGCGCTGGTAAAGGTCGTCCATCTTTTCCTCGGCACTGCCGGGGGCGAAGCGGGCAAACTCGCAGCTGTTGAGTGTGTCTACAAATTGCTGTGTCAGCTCATCGGGCACATTCTTGCCCTGCATGGACTCGCTCACCGTTTCCATCGACAGTTTGGAACGCTCAATGCCAAGTTTGTCAGCAATATAGCCCCACAAGGCCTGCGACATCTCCACATAGAATTTTTCTTGGTCTTTGGCTTTCAGGTGTTGGTAGGCGTTCTTCAGTCGGCCGCGTGCCACCTTATCGGCCTTACGGTTACGGTTGGCTGCGGTGTCCTTAGTCCTCTCGGCATGTTTTTTCAGAATGAGCAGCAGGATAATGAAGACCAACAACAGGCCCATCAGGATGGCAAAATAGGTTGACGAGGCGAAAAACGAGGTGTGTTTTGGCTTCAGCTGCGCGCCGTCGTTCATGATATGGCGCACATCGCTGCCCAAATACTTGATGTCTTCCTGACTGGGGGCATACACGCCACCACCGCCATCGGTGTCCTTGTCTTTGCGCACCGTGAGCTCGTATGGCTCAGAAAGTAATGTCTGATAAATCTCCGAGTTGGGATTGAAATACGAGAACTCGACAGGAGGGATAGAGAATGTGCCGGCCCGACGGGGAATGGCCAGAAATTCGGCTTTCTTTGTTCCCGTTATGCCTTGCGGCGTGGCATCCGTCGAAATCGTGATTTTTGGGTCGTAAACCTCGAAGTCGGGCGGAAAGACGGGATTTGGCATTTGCAACAGTTCGATGTTTCCCGTACCCGAAACGGTCATCGTGACGGTAACGGCTTCGTTGGTACTCAGCTCCGACTTGTCGATGGCAGAGGTGAACTTATAGTTGCCCACGGCTCCCGCAAAAGAGTCGGGCTTGCCGTTTTGGGGAAGACTCTTTACCTCAATGCCAAGCGACTGCGAGGAAAGCTCCTTCTGCACATTGGTGATGTTGCTATTGAAGAAGGGATCGTTGAAGAACGCATCAAAGGGATCCATGCTACGGCGGTTGCTGCGTGCGGAGCGAATTTGGGCGATACACTCCATCGTCATCGGATCGATGGTCAACTTACCCGAACGCTGCGGCACGATGACCACCGTTTGGATTTCGGCAGTAGTATATTCAATACCGTTGACATACTCGCTCGACTGCTTCAACTTTCCACTGTTGTCGGAGATGTCTTTGGTCCAAAAACCCGCATAGGCAGGCATCTTGGAAAGGGAGACTGACGACACCGGCACTTTAGTGTAAAGCTTGTAGGTGAGCACAATCTGTTCGCCAACATACACCGATTTCTTGGACGGGATACACCTGAGGAACAAATCCTTGCTGCTGACTTGGGAGGCGTTGTTGTTTTGCCGCGACGGTTCTTGGCTTGACGACACGCCACCCCCACCTGATGCGGTATGGCTGCCGTCATCGGGCACCACCTTGATTTCAAAGGGACCGCTGCTGACCTTGACACCGTTGACGGTCAGCGAGGCGGAGCCTATGCGGAAAGTGCCCTCTTGAGCAGCTTGCAAGGCATAGGTGTAGGAGTTGCGCGTGGTGCGCGTCACCGAACCGTTAACCATCTGGATATTTGAGCTGGTTGAGGTGAACGGGCCACCTACCACATTGAAGCCATCAAACGAAGGCGCTTGGAAATTACGCCCTTCCGCATTAGCTTCAAACACCACCTGAAAACGCTCGCCCACCACGACCTGCTTCTTGACAGAAACCGTCAAGGTCGGGTCGTCTTGTGCCCATAGCGTCATGGGCAATAGACATCCGAGGATTACAAATAATATGGATATTCTCTTCATTATTTCCTTTGTTCTTTCGGGTTGCAAAAATACAAATTTTGTTTTTTTGGTATGGGTTTACACCACATCGCCGCTTTCTTTCGGCAGGGGTTTACACCCTATCGCCGCTTTTTTCCGGCAGGGGTTTACACCACCTGCCTACAATTCTGCCGCCCCTACGGGGCTGATTTTAATGTGATTACCAGTCTTTATCGCTTTTCTTTTTGGGTTGTTGTCTTACCTTTTGTTCGTTAACCTTCTCCATGGTTTTCTTTTCTTGGTTTTCAAGGGCATCAAGCATGCGTTGGGCATCTTCTTTCGACATTTGTTGGTTCTGTTGTTGCTGCTGTTGCTGTTGATCTTGGTTTTGCTGCTGTTCTTGCTGCTGCTCTTGATCTTGTTGGTCTTGTTGTTGGTCCTGTTTTTGTTGGTCTTGCTGCTGGTCGTCACCTTCGCTCTTCTCAAAGATAGCCGAAACCTCCACATCGAAGTCTGGCATGGTAAAGAAATTGCCGAGAGGCTGTACTTTCACGGCGGTGTCGCCCACCTGATGGATAACATATTCCTTGAACTGGTAGCCGGGTTCGGGGGCGTTGCGCAGCATGACCGTCTCACGGCGCGTGGCTTCGGTTTGGTCAAGCAACACATGACCACCTTCCACCGTGGTGTCGGCATTCACCTTGTAATGCTCCGTTGCCTCCACGAAGTCGGCCTTCACCGTAACATCGGTATCGAGCATTTGGAACATATTGTCGTTGCCGACAGGTGCCGACTCGTCAGCATCCCTATTGCTCACTACCCGCAGGTCGCCTAACTGATAGCCCTTATCGGGCTTCACGATGATACCGATATTATCGCCGGGCTTGACCAAACTGTCAGTCACATTGATGATACCATTGGCAACGCTGTCAATACTGACTTTCAGCGCATTACGGAATGTTGCCGTCACCATCACATCGAAGTTGGGCATCTGGAAGGTCTTCTTGTTGACTGGTACTGTATCGTTGCGGTTACCTTTGCGATACACGGTGAACTTGTCGAGTACAAAGTCACCCTCACCTTGTGCTTCGAGGGTCACCTGCTGACCTTCTACGGCTTTATTACGGTCGGCTTTCACCGTGCCATTCTTGATGTTTTTGTCAACCTCAATTTTATGTGCCTTCTTGAACTCGGCCGACACCAGCACATCGAACTTTGGCATGACGAAACTGCTGCCGTTCACCTGCACCTGCACTTCGGGATTGTCTGCCCTCACCACGAGATATTGCGCCAAGGCGTAATCTGTATCGGGTTTTGAAGTCAGGGGGATACGCTGTCCGTTGAAGGCCTCTTTTTCCCTGGCCTCCACTCTACCATGTTCGGGCTGTACCACCCGAATCTTGCTCTTCACAAGATGTGCGCGACAATACTCAAGATTGTACAAGGCGTTCTCGTTCTCATGATCCAGTTTCAGCGACACCTTATATATATTAAAGGCATCGTAGAACTTGTCCTGCGCAAGCAGGCAGTTGCCCATATTGAACACCGCATCCGACTTCAGCTTGACATCGGGCGACATCTCCACAACCTTCTCAAAAGCGGAGTAGGCACTATCATAATACTGCAAGCCGTAATAGGCATCGCCCAAGTTGAATTGGGCATTGGCGTTATTCGGTCGAACATCCAAGGCTTTCTTGTACATAGCGACGGCCTCCGCATAATTCGACTTTTTGTATTGCCTGTTGCCTTTGCGGATAGCCTTCTCATCGCTCTGCGCGAAACCTGTCATCACAGAAAAAAGAAAGACTGTGATTGTCAAATATTTAGCGAATATATTCATCTTTTTTCTCAAAAATGTTAAACTTAGTCTCCCATGCTTTCTTGCCCGACGAAATGAGAATCTCAATCAGCAGAAGAACGATGGTAGCACCCAAAAACCATTGAAACTGGTCCTCGTAGTCAGTGAAAACCTTGGCCTCAATCTCAGACTTGTCCAACTTGCTGATATCGTCGTAGATTTTGCTCAGACCCACATTGGAATTGCTGGCACGGACATAGATACCATTGCCCGCAGCGGCGATCTTTTGCAGCATTTGTTCGTCAAGGCGGGTGATGATGGTGGTGCCGTTTCTGTCACGACGGTAACCTGTCTGGTGACCATATTGGTTGTATTCAGGGATGGGTGCGCCTTCAGGAAGGCCCATGCCGATGGTATAGATTTGTACGCCTTTCTTAGCGGCCTCTTGTGCTGCCTTCACGGCTGCATCGTTCTCATGGTCCTCGCCGTCGGAGATGATGACGATGGCACGGCTATGGTTTTCCTCTGGGAACGACTTGAGTGCCAGATGGATGGCTTCGGCTATGGCCGTACCTTGGGAAGCAACCAAATTCGTGTTAATGGTCGAAAGGAACATCCTCGCCGCTGAATAGTCGGTGGTAACGGGCAATTGCACAAAAGCCTTATCGGCAAAAACGATGACACCGATACGGTCGCCACGCATTTCAGCAATCAGCTTGTTGATGGCCTGCTTTGAGCGTTCTAAACGACTGGGGACGATGTCCTCCGCGTTCATCGAGTTGGATACATCAACAGCGATATAAAGGTCGATGCCTTCGCGCTTTACCTCTTCCATCTTACTGCCACTCTGCAAGTTGGCCAATGCCAAAATGGCGCAGGCAACCATCAGCAGAAAGACGATAAACTTGAAGTTGGCACGACGGCTGGAAAAGCTCGGTGCCAATTGTTCACGCATTCCGATTTGGGCAAAACGCTCGAAACGACGCTTCTGCCCAAGGCGGAAGAGGATATAAATGATGGCCAATACAGGGATGATTATCAACCCGTAAAGGTACTCTGGATGTTCAAATCTCAATACATTTTCCATAACAAACAACTATTCAATAATAACCCAACAGACAAAAGGAACGGGGCGACGGAATACGCGGCGTTACTCAGATGTCTCGCGTCTCGTGCCTCAAAGTCTCGTTTCAAAAATAACAGCTTACCCATTATTATCACTTTTAGTCTGTAATGGTCCTGAAAATGGTTTTACGCAAAAGGAACTCGATCAGCAATAGGGCCAAGGCCAAGGCCACCAAAGGATAGAACTCCTCGTGAAGGCGGCGGAACTCGGTCACCTCGATCTTGGAGCGCTCTAATTTATCGATTTCCTGATAAATCTCGTCCAGCTTCTGGTTGTTATTAGCACGGAAGTACTTGCCTCCCGTCGAGTTGGCGATGGTAGTGAGCAGTTTCTCGTCGATTTCGACTTTTATTTGTTGGATAACCACGCCTCCAAAGGGACTCTGCATAGGATAAGGAGCCGTTCCATAGGTGCCCACGCCGATGGTATAAACACGGATACCGTAGAGTTTAGCCATTTCAGCAGCCGTATATGGGTCAACGGAACCAGCGTTGTTCATGCCGTCAGTCAGCAGGATGACGACTTTGGAAACGGCTTCGCTGTCTTTCAATCGGCTTATTGAGGTGGCCAAACCATCGCCGATGGCGGTACCGTCATCAATAATGCCGTTCTTCATCTCAGCCAGCATGTTGAGCATTACGCCGTGGTCGGTGGTCAGCGGCACCTGTGTGAAGGTCTCGCCCGAGAAGATGACCAGTCCCATACGGTCGCCGGGGCGGTCTTTCACGAAATCGGAGGCTACGCGCTTAGCGGCGGTAAGGCGGTCAGGCTTGAGGTCGCGGGCCAGCATAGAGCCTGAGACATCCATGGCCATCACAATGTCGATACCTTCGATGTTGGAAGTAGAGTTGGTCGATGAACTTTGCGGACGGGCCAAAGCCACGATGAGCAGCGACAAGGCCGCCATCTTCAGGACAATAAGCAAGTGACGCAGATAAGCCTTCCATGTCTTGGGCAGTTTAACGAAACCATTCAAGCAGGAGAAGCTCAGCGGAGCCTCTTGTTTTTTGTGGCGCAACACATACCAAAGGATGAGTGCAGGTACCAGCAGCAAGAGCCACAGTAGTTTGGGATTGGCAAATTCCATGTTTTCAAGCATCTTTCACACCCTCCTCTGCTTTGCTTTCTTTCAGTTCAACCATCGTCCCTGACTGCGTCTCGCAGTCAGCACCATGCTGTATCTCACAATTAGTCCCTGACTGCGTCTCGCAGTCAGCACCCTGTTGCACTTCGTAATTACTCCCTGACTGCGGGACGCAGTCAGCGCCCAGTTGTATCTCAATATCAGACCCCGTCTGCGAGGTCGCTAACGACATTGCTTTCATTTGCTGATAATGCGCATAACTCTCATTGACAAATTCCGTCATGTTGTTTAAAGAGGTGTCGCTTTCAAAGGTCGTAGCGGAATACTTGGCAAACTTCACCAAGTCAGCGACTTCCATCGTCTCTTTCAACTTATCGTAAGTCTTTCGTGAGAAATGCAGCGGCTTGACTTCCTCCAAGATGTCGTCAGTAGTCATTTCAACAGCATTGATACCAAACTGGCCTTCGATGTATTCGCGGGCGATGTCGGTAAGTGAGGAGAAATACTCCTTCACCTTGCCCGACTGCCACATCTTTTCTTCACGCAACCGTTTCAGGTCATCAACGGCCTTGTCGTAAGGCGGAATGACGGGACCGCGGACGATGTTACCGTCAACATCCACCTTAGGTTTGCGGTGTTTGCGCCAATACCAAATGCCGATGACGATTAGAGCCAGCAGCAGCGCACCAAGAATCCAAGGGAACACCTCTTTTAAATGGACGGGGGCGGCAACTGGCTCCACTATGGGTTTGTATGCCAAGGTAGTGTCGACCGTCATGGTGGTCGAGTAGAGCTTGATGGGATCCGTATAGGCTTTCAGGCGGTTCGGGTCGTCAAACGACTTGGCATAGGTCAGGCCAACGGGCGGCACTTGAATTTGGCCCGTGTCGAAAGTCATCAGCGTAAGTTGCTGTCTCACTATGACATTGCTATCCGCATCAGCGGTACGCTCCACCTCACTGCGCTTGATGATGTCGAGTTCCGACGACAGTGTATCGATGGCAAAGTCGTTCCATTCCACAAACCAGCCATAGGGCACCTTGAGGCTCAAATCGAGCGTAAAAGGCTTGCCCACCTGCACTTCATTGCTCTCCACCTTGCCTTCCAATTCTATGTTTTGCGCCGTAAGGCCGCCCATCAAGGCGAAGGACAGTATAAACAAAATAGTTCGCTTCATTTTCTTGCCTCCCTTTTCTTGAAGAGTTGCATTAATGGTCTAACATAGTCTTCATCGGTGTAAATCAATGAGTTGTCGATACCGTGTTTGGTAAACTCGCGGTTGAGTTCCGCCGATTTGTACCGAATCATCTGACGGTAGGCGTTGTGCCAAGCACGGCTCGAAGTGTCGGCCCAGCGTTCCTTTCCCGTTTCGGAATCACGGAACTTCACCAAACCCACCTTCGGGATGTCCATCTCGCGGCGGTCGGTGATACGCAACGCAATCAAATCGTGCTTGTTGGCACATACTTGCATCTCCTTCTCAAAACTTTGGTCTGTCATGAAATCGGAAATAAGGAAAGCCGTAGTGCGGCGTTTGATGGCCGAGGTAAGGAAGCGCAGGCTTTCGCCGATGTCGGTGCCGCGTTCCGTCGGCTTGAAGTCAACAATCTCGCGGATAATACGGAGGATGTGTGTGCTACCTTTCTTCGGCGGGATGAACTTCTCAATCTTGCTGCTGAAGAAAATCACACCCACCTTATCGTTGTTTTGGATGGCAGAAAACGCCAAAACGGCAGCCAACTCAGCCGTCAGGTCACGCTTCGACTGCAAATGAGAACCAAAGTCGTTGGAGCCCGACACATCAATGAGCAACATGACCGTCATCTCACGCTCTTCCTCGAAAACCTTCACGAAAGGTTTGTTGAAACGGGCGGTAACATTCCAGTCGATGTTGCGGATGTCGTCTCCGTACTCATACTCGCGCACCTCACTAAAGGTCATGCCACGCCCCTTGAAGGCGCTGTGGTACTGCCCCGAGAAGATGTGGTTGGAGAGCCCCCGCGTCTTGATTTCGATTTTACGGACTTTCTTGAAAATTTCAGTTGATTCCATAGGTTAATCTTCTCAACTATCCATATTCGAGGATGCTGTTTCTGAAAACCATTTGAGGTGTTTCCTGAAACCTCTGAGACGTTTCAGGAAACTATCGGAGACGTTTCAGGAAACGTCTCTACAAATTATGGCACCTCGATGGTATTCAATATTTCGTTGATAATCTCTTCTGTTGTAATATTTTCAGCCTCAGCCTCGTAGGTCAATCCGATACGGTGGCGCAACACATCTGGCGCCACAGCGCGGATGTCCTCGGGGATGACATAGCCACGGTGCTTGATGAAGGCGTAGGCTTTGGCCGCCAATGCCAAATTGATAGTGGCACGCGGCGAACCGCCGTAGCTGATCATGTTAGCAAACTTCTTCAACTTGTAGTCCGACGGGTAACGCGAGGCAAAGACGATGTCGGTGATGTAGTTTTCAATCTTCTCGTCAAGATAAATCTCGCGGCACACCTCGCGGGCGCGGATGATGTCTTCGGGCCTCACCACAGCGTTGATTTTCGCGACAGTGCTCACAATATTCTGACGGAGAATGAGTTTCTCCTCGTCTTTCTTGGGATAATTAATGATGACTTTCAGCATGAAACGGTCCACTTGCGCCTCAGGCAGCGGATAGGTACCTTCCTGCTCGATGGGGTTCTCGGTGGCCATGACAAGGAAAGGGTCTGGGAGCTTGAAGGTCTCGTCGCCGATGGTTACCTGATGTTCCTGCATGGCTTCAAGCAGGGCGCTCTGCACCTTGGCAGGCGAACGGTTGATTTCGTCAGCGAGGACGAAGTTGGCGAATATGGGGCCGCGACGCACCACGAACTCCTCGCTCTTCTGGCTGTAGATCAATGTGCCAATGAGGTCGGCGGGCAGCAGGTCGGGGGTAAACTGGATACGGGCGAAGTCGGCATCGATAGCACTGGCCATCGACTTGATGGCCAAGGTTTTGGCCAAACCGGGAACACCCTCAAGAAGAATGTGGCCGTTAGCCAAAAGGCCTATCAACAGGCGTTCGGTCATCTGTTTCTGTCCGACGATGACCTTGTTCATTTCAAGGTTGATAAGGTCGAGGAATTGGCTTTCCCTTTTGATTTTTTCGTTCAGTTCACGAATGTCAGTTTCTATCATTATTTCAGTTGTTTAGTTTGTTCTTTGCTATGTCTCATCACCCTTTTAGGGGCTTCGTGGCACTTGACGCAGCTCTTCGAAGGATTCAGGAACCAACGCGAAAGCCCGTCAAAAAGTGTGCAAAAATAGCGGTTATTCAGATTGAATAACTCCTTTTCAATAAATTTATTGCGGGAAATCATATATTTTATACTTTTGCGGCTCAAACAAAATGGGTATGATTCGCAAAATCTATAAATTCGGCGGCGCGTCGGTGAAGGATGCCGAGGCAGTGAGAAATTTGGCCAACATCGTGAGCCAACACAAGGACGAGGACGTCATGCTCGTGGTCTCCGCCATGGGAAAGACAACCAACATGCTCGAAAAGGTGCTGGCCAACTTCCGCGAACACGACGGCGACCTCGACATGGAAGCTTTGCATGAAGTCATCGCCTTTCACGATGGTATCATCAACGGACTTTTCGGCGAGAACGCCAACCCTGATTTTACGGAGAACATCGCTGGACTTTTCATCGAGCTTTGGGAGAAATTGCAGAAGACCGATGCTCATTACGACTACCAATACGACCAGACCGTCTGCTACGGCGAACTCATCTCGACCAGTATCATACACGAATACCTCAACAAATGCGACATCCCGACACGCTGGCTCGATGCGCGCACCTATGTCATCGCCGAAGACGACACCAACTACCGCTCCGCCAACCCCGATTGGGACGAGACACAACTGAGAATCAGCAAATTGAACGACGAGCACATCCAAGGTATCGTATGCCTCACGCAGGGCTTCATCGGCGGCACGGTCGATGGCAAACACAGTGTTACCCTCGGGCGCGAAGGCTCCGACTTCACCGCGGCCATCTTCGCCAACTGCTTAGATGCTGAGGAAGTTACCATCTGGAAAGATGTGGACGGCCTACTCAACGCCGACCCAAAACGCTTCACCGACACGGTGAAGATACCACATATCCCATACTCCGAAGCCATCGAATTGGCTTTCTATGGCGCCACCATCATCCACCCCAAGACCATCAAGCCTCTGCAAAACAAGAACATCACGCTCAAGGTGCAGTCGTTCCTCCATCCCGAACATGCGCCTACTGCCATCGACGGCAACCACTGGAAAGACGACGAGAGCATTCCCTCCTTCATCGTCAAAGACAACCAGACCCTTGTCAGCATTACGCCGCGCGACTTTTCCTTCATGAATGAGCATAACCTGCAAATCCTATTCGGCCACTGTGACGAGTTGCGCATACATACCAACATGATACAAACCTCCGCACTAATGCTTTCATTCTGCTTCGACAGCGACCCACAGAAACTCGCCCAACTCAGGGCAGCACTACACAACTCGTTCAAAATCAAGTACAACGACAACTTGCAGCTGTTCACCATCAGGCATTACCGCGAGGGCTTGGAACAAGACTTTATCAAGGGGAAGAAAGTTTTGGTGAAGCAGGGCAGCAGAAGTACCATGCAGTATGTTTTGAGCATTTAAGTGTTTGCAAAATGACGATTGCATATTGCGAATAGTTTTGTCGTAGGGTAAAAACAAAGCCTCCCATGTCATTGCAAGGCCACAGACCTAAGCAATCCATGGGAGGCTTTTTTGCGTTTCTTAGACTACTCGCTCATTATCGCTTCCACGGGATTGGCGGCGGCGGTTCTCCAGCTGCGCACCGTAACAGTAACAACAGTGATAAGCAGCACGACCAACAGCGCCAAGAGGAACACCCACCAATGCAAGGGCGTGCGGTAAGCAAAGTGGCTCAGCCAGCGGTTCATGATGAAACTGCTCAGCGGAACGGCCAGCACGAAACAAACCAGCACGATACGCACAAATTGGATGTTGAACATGAGCAATATCGCATGAATACTGCTTCCGTGAACGCGGCGTATGCCGATTTCCTTGCGGCGGTATTGTGTCTCGAAAAGCACCAAGCCAAACACGCCCATCAGCGAAATGATGATGGAAACCAATGAGAACAGGGCAATTAAGGTAGTCAGTTTGTGCTCTTTACTATAATTGCGCCCCAACTCCTTGTCGAAGAAATCGAAATCGATCATACCGGGGGCGGTGTTGGGCGAGAATTTCACCACCTCTTCCTTGATGTAGCTGATGACTTGAGGAATATCGGCATGTTCGGCGGTGCGCACATACAGCTGGTTGAGACTTTTCCATGATTTGGGACCGAAGACATAAAAGGCGAAAGGCATGTTTTTATACTGCAAGGGCCTGTAATTGAAATCCTTACAAAAGCCTGCTATCTTGGTATTGCCGTTATGTCCCTGTAACTTATCTTCGAGGCTCAATCCGAACTCTTGTTGGGCACAACGGTTGAAAATAAAGACCCCCATGGTATCCATTTCGTCGGCTTTGGAAAAATCAGTCCCTTCTTCTATCTTTATCCCCATGAAATCCAAGAAGTTGTACGATACCGGATAACACTGAAAATTGATATTATCTTCTTTATAAGGTCTTCCCCAGCCCATGCGTCCCGGTGCCACCAAAGGGCCGTTGGCGTAAGCCACATCGACAATCTGGGGGTTTTTCTTCAGTTCGGCGGCAAGGGCCTCGCGATCGTCAAAGCTATTGACCATTCTCCAAGGAACGCTTCCGCAAAGCAGATGCGACTTATTGAAGCCCATGTCGTAACACATCATATAGTCGTGCTGCAACTTAACAAACAATGAACAGATAACCAAGGATATGGAAATGAAGAACTGCACCCCAACCAACACCATGCGCAAACGCTGCCCCGTCTTCGACGACACAAAACTACCCTTTGACGCCACCGCCAATGGGAAGGAAGTGATGTAATAGGCCGGATAGACACCTACCACAAGGGCTATCAACAGGCTTGCCCCGGCCAGCAGCAGCGCCAAGCCCAAATTGTCGCTCAGGCGTACCGAGGTGGAAATGAAATCGCTGATGGACGATGTACGCAGCATGAGCAAAAGCAACAGCCCCACCATAAGGGCTATCAGCACCAAACCAAAAGACTCCAACAGGATATTCAGGCGCATTTTAAAGAGCGAGCAGCCATAGACCCGATGGGTGTTGACCCCACGCAAACGCCGAGGCACCATAGCCATGAAAAAGTTGACAAAGTTGATAAAGGCGATGGCTATCACCAATATGGCGATGGCAAGCAGGGTCAGGCTAGTGGCTTTGTTGCCTTTGGTTCCGCTGTCGCTGTTCGACATAAAATAAAGGTCGGAAATGGGCACAATGCGGATAATATCGGCATAATCTCCCTCCGATTCTGCTTCCGAAGCGGATTGATCGGGGTCGGCTTTGTTTTTCAGGAACTCCCTGACCTTGTTCTTACCCACTTCCAAACAGGTGGCTGCGTCATCGGCGGAATGCAGTTTGATGTAATAGGGAAAACTCTCTTCGCTGGCATTGTCAATAAACTGATCCCCAAAATCAATAAGCGATTCTACTTCTTTCCAGTCGGAATTGGCTGGAAAATCGGGAATGACGGCAACCACGGTGCACACTCCATCCGGATTCCATTCTTCGTAAAAACAGAAAATCCCGCCCACGTCAAGTCCCAGACGGGCTGCCGCCGACTCGGTGAGCACCATGTTCCGGCTGCTTTCTTTCAACTTGTCGAGCGTACCACTAATAGCACTGACCCCCAACACATCAAGCGACGATGCCGTTGCGCCCCAAGTATAACCCAAGATCCCTTTGCGATATCCGCTTCCTTCCTGCATGATGACCGGAACGTTAGAACTGAAAGGCGGTGCTATCCCATAAGCTTCGATGGAAGGATTGTCCTTGCAAAAAGCCTCGCCTACCGGACGGGACAAGAAAGAATGGTAGTTTCCCTCATCGAAACTCGATCCAACCTCGATGAGAAAAACCCTGTCCGCATCCTTTATACTCTTGTTGAATGAAAAGTCGTAGTGCAACTGCACCATAATCAGGTAGGCCGTTACAAACGCCACCCCCAGACCCAAGATATTGAGCAGCGACGAGGTGGTAAAACGTTTTAATGTGATAATGAAATTCTTGAACATAATAAGTTGATTTTTAGATTTTTCGATTTTCAATTATTCTTTCTTCAACGCCTCCACCGGATTGGTGTTGGCTGCTTTGAGGCTTTGCCAAAGCACGGCAAGCATGGCAACAAATACTACGACCAAGCCGGCGACGACGAAAATCCACCAATGCAGGTCGATTTTGTAACTGAAATCCTCCAACCAGCGTTTCATCAGGAAATAGGCAATGGGCAGAGCTATCAGTATGGCTATACCCACCATTTTCAGGAAGGAAAACACCAACTCGTTGAGCACCTGCCTGCGGGGTGCACCGAACACCTTTTTCAACGCCACCGAACGCCGCTCCTGCTGCATGTAGTACGAACTCATGGCTATCAGCCCCAAAGCCGAAACAAAAAGCGAGAGCAAGGCAAAAATGCCAACGATTTTCAGCACCAAGCTCTGCTCGGAAAAACAGTTCGCAACCGCTTCCTCGACATATTCCGCCTCGAACAGTTTGCCCGGAAACACTTCGTTGACAAGTGCCTCGATTTTTTGATACGCCTCCTTGTGGTCTCCATTGATTTTCACCAAGATGTTCCAAGGCCACTTGTCGGGATACTCGCCATAGTTGTAGATAAGGGCTGCCGACTGCCTGTCCAACAAGGGAAAAATCTTGAAATCGTAATAAATGCCGCCTATCTGCATGGTTTCAACACCGTCTTTTCTCAACACCTTAAACTCGCCTGCCGTTTCATCGATGCCCAACTGCCCGAAAGCGTATTCGTTGAGCCAGTAGTTGTTAGGGTTATGGTTGTCCTGTTTTACCCGTATTCCCAGCATGTTGAAATAGCACGAGTCGCCTTTTATCATCTGGAAGGAGCACCATTGCTCCTCTGTAATTCGAGTAGTCCAATTGTTGGTACCCATAAGCGGAATACCTTCGCCAAGTCCCACTTCTTCTACAAAGGATTGTGAACGAAGTTTCTCTAAAAACTCCGTCATCTCTGGCGCTTTGCCATAATTATTGCTGATATTCAGCATATCCTTGGTGTTGTAGCCCAATGGGGCATTGATCAGGCTCCGCACTTGCAGGAACATGGTCAGCGCCGCGATGAGCATAACCACGGTGACCACATTTTGAACGACAATGATCACCTTGCTGTAGGTGGTCTTGGTCTTGAAACGCAAGGTGCCCCTCACAATCTCGATGGGTTTCACCCGATGTATGATGAGGGCGGGCACCATGCCTGCCAACAGACCGATGACGAGCACAAGGACAAATGTCAGGAAGAGGTTCAGCGGGGTAAGCGCCTTGAAAATATCGATGGGATATTTCAGGATTTCGGAAGCCGACGGGGTGAGGGCTTGGGCGACAAACACGGCCAGCACCATAGCAACGGCACACATCAAGGTGCTTTCGGCCATCATCTTCCAGAAAATGCCGGATTTGCTGGCACCCACCAACCTTCGGGCTGCCATCTCCTTGGCCCGAAAGCCCGTCAATGCCGTGGTCAGGTTCACGTAGTTGAGCACAGCAAAGAGTAGCAGCACCACGCACATGGCCAGCAGCAACATGACCAAGGAACGGTTGCCGAAAAGCAAAATGCCCGTCCAGTCTCGGTTGCCGTCTTTCAGGAAATACATGTCGCGCAGCGGAATCATCCTCACCCTCTGATAGTCTTTGGAGCTATACACCCAGAAGTTTTCCCTCATCCACGCCAGCATATCCGCCTCACGCGCCTGCAAGTCGGCGCCGCGGTAAGTCATCACAAAACACACGCTGCTGCCCGCATTGCTCATGTGCTCATTGTTGGATTGATTGATTTTGGTCATGATTTCGCCACGGCACAACACATCGGGCGACTTGAGGATGGAATTGCCGAAATCCCTGAACACTCCGCACACCGTGAACGGATAGTCTTCATCTCCTTGCCTAAAGGTGATCTGCGCCCCGATGGGGTCTTTGTCGCCAAAATGGGCATGGGCAAAAGCTTCGCTCACCATGCAGCGGTCCCATGAGATTTTCCAGTCGGTTTTCGAGCCTTTGGCCAGTTCATAGCTGAACATCTCGAAAAAACAGGAATCCACCGCCAAAGAGTTGCCATACACAAGCTCACCGTCAATGACATATTCGGCATTTGGCGACAGGCTGCACACTGCGGTGGATTTCTCTATTTCGGGGAAGTTGTTTATCAAGTGCTTGTCCATCCAGTAGCCCATATTGACACCCTCTTCGTTGGCGATGACAAAAATGCGGTCGGCGTTCTCATGAAACGCATCGGTGGAAAGCTGCCGCTGTACATAGACCGCCAGCAGCAGCACAAAAGCCATCGACAGCGACAAGCCGATCAGGTTGATGGCACTGTAAAGTTTGTTTCTTGACAAGAATTTGAGAAAGGTTTTCATGGGTTGTTACAATTTGAAGATTAATGATTTTCCCCTACCCTATAGCATATCTCATGCCAAAAATGTATCTATTTTATAATCAATCACTTGCAAAATACACATACAAAAAAAGTGTAAAGTTTCTTTACAGTGGTGTAAAGAAACTTTACAGTGACAACCGAAAATCGT
This sequence comes from Candidatus Limimorpha sp., assembly GCA_041854745.1. Lineage (GTDB taxonomy): Bacteria > Bacteroidota > Bacteroidia > Bacteroidales > F082 > Limimorpha. The sequence goes on from JBHACT010000113.1 coordinate 25,877, forward strand.
CTCCCAAACCTATACTTTTTCTCGTCCTATCCTCAAGACCCTGCGAAGTCCGATAAACAAAAAGTGAAGATACGACAGTGCTAAGTTACATATTGTTCTGTGTTTTGCCCAAGTGCATGCGAATTCTTGAGGCGAGAATATCGACCACCACGGGACTGGAACCGCGTGGCAAGATGATGTCGGCACTGCGTTTGGTGGGTTCGATGAACTGCTGGTGCATGGGTTTTACGAAAGTCTGGTAATGGCGGAGTACATCTTCCCAAGTACGGCCGCGCTCAACAATGTCGCGGCAGATGATGCGCATCAGGCGCTCATCGCCATCGGTATCCACAAACACCTTGATGTCCATGCGCTTGCGCAACTCCTCATTGACCAACACCATGATGCCTTCCACGATAATGACCTCCGTGGGATGGACATAAATCACCTCCTGAGAACGGGCGCAGGTAACATAAGTATATATCGGCATAGGTATGGTCTCGCCCTTCTTCAGGCGGTCGAGATGGTCGATGAGCAAGTCAAACTCAATCGCATCGGGATGGTCAAAGTTGATTCGCTTTTTTTCCTCAGGCGTCTTGTCGCCGTTGTCATAGTAATAAGCGTCTTGCGAAATGACTGATACTGAGTTTTCTGGCAGCTGATTGACCAGTTCCTTTACGACGGTGGTCTTTCCCGAACCCGAACCGCCCGCAATTCCAATGACTAACATAACCTTACAATTTTGATGGCACAAAGATAGTGGTTTTTTTGGATTAACTTCGTTGAAATCTCCATTTCGGCATAGCTCTTCTTCAAATTGTTGCGTGTTTTTTGTTGAAATGACCATTCCGTTGAATGTATTTTCCGTAATTTTGCGCGGAAAATCAAAAAACCGGAAAAAATGAACAACATTAAGAAAAGCATAGGCCTGCTGACAGTTGGCGGACTGTTGGCTTTGAGCAATTGCAATCCCAAACTGCCCGAACTTCCCGTTGCTGACATTCAAGCGTATTTCAATGATGCCGCCAAAACCAAGGCCATCGATACGGCTTTTTATGAAGTCAAGGACGCCAAAGGCGACAAGATAGGCACCGTTTTGTTCTCATCGCCCTACTCCGACAATGTGATAGGCTTCAACGGGCCTACTCCTTTATTAATAGCCTTGGATTCAGAAGACCGCATCAAGAATGTTGTCTTATTGGAGAACCAAGAAACACCCGGTTTTGCAAAGCGCGTGGTGGAAAGCGGGTTTTACGAAACATGGAACGGTCTCTCTCCCGAGGAAGCCATCGGCAAGGAAGTGGACGCGGTCAGTGGGGCCACCTACACAGCCAATGGCGTTAAAAACAGCCTCATCGCCTGACTGCAAGCCTTCCAAAGGCAGCTGAAGAAATGATTTGATTTTGGTACAGTATTTGTAGTTCATAAGTCATCATCAAAATGAGACTGACTTATGAAAAAGACATTGCTTGCCCTATGCCTCCTCATCGTATTGTCGATATCGGCTGAGGCACAAATCCGTCCGCCACATCCCCGTCATAGGTATCATCCTAAGAGAACAGTGGTGCAACCCCGCGAAAAACATGTACCCCGCCTCTACAACCCAGTCGGAGAAATTCGTTTCCATGTGCTTGGTGAGCTCGGTTCCGATGACTTCGGTGCTGTTTTCATGCACGAAATCCCCTACCATTTCAGCGTAGGCGGCATGGCGGAATACCAAATCGGACACCTCACCAGCATTGGTATCGGCGCTGAGCTCTATTCGAGTTACGGTGAACACTGCAACCTGTTCTACAACATGCGGGAGACCTACATCCACACGCTGCCCATCTACGCCAATTTGAAACTTGCGCTGCCCAACACACCCATCAGCCCCTTCATCGAAGGGCGGATTGGCTATTCGCTGCCCCTTGGTGTGACAACCTGCAACGACCCTGCTGGCGTGCGCCACTATAAATCAATGGGATTGTATACGGGCGGTGCCGTGGGTATCAAAATCTATCGCACTTACCTCAGTTTCGGCCTTTCGGCCATCGATGTCGTTGATGCCGACCTCGGCCTCTATGGCGGAAGGCAGGCCGTCATCACAGACTATTATGTGAGGCTTTCGTTCGCGTTCTAATCTGAGAAATGAATTGGAAAACTTGGGAGGAGACGGTGCGTGCGTATGTGGAGACGGTGCGTGTGAGAATAAATGGAGACGGTGCGTATGGGAATGAGTGGAGACGGTGCGTGCACCGTCTCTACAATTGTTCACCGAGATCGTCATCCATGCAAGGTGCCGCTGTCCCTTCCAGCACGATGACGATTTCGCCTTTTATCTCTTTCTTTGAGAAATGCCCAATCACCTCTGCCAAAGTGCCGCGGGCATTTTCCTCATGGATTTTGGTCAGCTCGCGCGAAACACTAACCCTACGCTCAGCGCCGCACACCTCTGCCAACTGCTGTAAGGTTTTCAGCAAGCGGAACGGTGATTCATAGAGGATGGTTGTGTAAGGGTAAGAGGCAACAGCCTGCAACTTGGTCTGACGGCCTTTCTTATGCGGCAAAAAGCCCTCAAAGATAAACTTGTCGGCAGGCAGGCCCGAGTTGACCAAAGCTGGCACAAATGCAGTAGGTCCAGGAAGGCATTCCACCTCAATACCACGCTTAACACATTCGCGCACAATCAGAAAGCCGGGGTCGGAGATGGCGGGCGTGCCTGCGTCCGTCACCAAGGCAAGCGTCTCCCCTGCTTCAATGCGCTCGGCGATACGCTCCACCACCTGATGTTCGTTGCGGATATGGAAGGCGGTCATCGGCTTGCTGATGTCGAGATGGCGCAATAGGTTGCCCGAGGTGCGCGTGTCTTCGGCAAGGATACCATCGACCTCCTTCAAAATCCGGATAGCCCTCAGGGTGATATCCTCAAGATTGCCAATCGGTGTGGGAACAAGATACAGTTTCGGCATGGCCTCAATTATTCAAACTTACGGGAAACCAATTCCTTGAGTTTCAGATAGGCCTCATTGCTGCTATTCCATTGTAGCTCAATCTTCAACTCGTTGAGATAAATCATGGCGCCGTTCAAAGTCTTCAAGTCGTTCAGATTTTCGATGGACTTGTTGTATTTCTCCATACTACCACCAAACAACTCATTGACGAACAAGAACTTATCATTAATTCCAATAACTGATTTCAGGTCACGAACGGGATTTTGTTGCAGTTTGGCTGCCAAAGAAAGGTCCTCTCCCATCATCTTATCGCCCAAGGTCTCACCTGTCGACAGTTCAAACTCGGCGTCATCCTGACTGAAGAAATTAGACACACCTCCCGACGACTGCCGCCCAATCTCTTCCCTCTCGGCCATTCTTTCCTCGTCCAAACGAGGCATTACGAGAGGATTGTCCTTCACCAAATCCTCACCATGAACGCGGTCGCGCTCTGGGATCTCCTCTTCGGGAACGGCTTCCATCACATGAACCACTTTGCCATCTGCAACAGGTTCTACTTCCGGTTCTTTCCTCTCAGGGATGTCCTCAAAGCGGAAGAAGAATCCGAACTCATCACCCAAAGGCTTGTTTTCGGGTTCGGGTTCAGGCTGCACCTCTTCAACAGCTTGGGGTTCAGTCTCAGGCAAGGTTTCTTCCACTGTTACCGTTACCGCTACAGGTTGCGGTTCAGCCTCAACAGGGGCTTCCTCAACAGGCATGGACTGCACAGCCGTTTCAGGCTCGGTTTTCGGAGCTTCAATGTCTGATTCCTCTTCCATCGCAACGGTTTCGTCGTCAGCATTGCCGCACGGTTCCTCCTGTTGTATGTCGCCAAAGAGACCAGAAAGGGCTTCAGCATCAAACGGAAGGTCCGCATCGAGGCTGTCATCACCCAAGTTGATGCAACAAAGTTGATCGTAAATCCTGTGTGTGCGGTTCATCAACACATCCAAATCGAGCAGTTCAAGGGCTTGCTCGTTTCTCAAAAGGTAGTTGACTTGTTGGTATAACAAACTGATTTCATGCTTGATATAAATCAATTTTTCTTTTTGATTCTCAAACTTGTCGTTCATATAGGAATTATCTTTATTTTTGTTGCTTTGACAGCAATGACAGCACTCGCAATCACGCCGCTAAATTACAAATATTATAACAACCACAGATATGTTTAGAGAAAAAGATTCTCACAATAAGTCGCAAGGATGGATTGAAGTGATTTGCGGCTCCATGTTTTCGGGCAAAACGGAAGAGTTGATCCGTCGTTTGAAGCGTGCCAAAATCGCCAAGCTGAAGGTAGAAACTTTCAAGCCGGGCATTGACACGCGGTACAGCGAAGAAGATGTGGTGTCGCACGATGCCACTGCTTTGCGCTCAATTCGGGTGGAGAGTGCGAATGAGATCCTTTTTTATGCGAGCGATATAGATGTCATCGGTATCGATGAGGCCCAATTTTTGGACGATGAATTGCCTAATGTGTGCGAACAATTGGCCAACCAAGGCGTGCGTGTCATCATTGCAGGTTTGGACATGGATTTCATGGGCAAACCCTTTGGCCCCATGCCGAAATTGATGGCCATTGCCGAGGACATCACCAAGGTTCACGCCATCTGCGTGCGTTGTGGCAGTCAGGCGCAGTTTTCGCACCGCACCATCGCCGGAGACAAACTGGTGGTTTTGGGTGAGACGGAAAGTTACGAGCCATTATGCCGTTCGTGCTACCTGAAGGCAAGGCAGGAACGGGAATCATTTTCCGCGCCCTTGAATAACGATTAAAACCGTGTAAATCAAAATCTTGATATCCAAGGCCAAATTCACATTTTCGATGTAGAGCACATCATATTTCAGGCGCTCAATCATCTCATCGACATTTTCGGCATAGCCATATTTTACCTCACCCCAGCTGGTAATGCCGGGCTTCACCTTGAGCAACAAGCGGTAATACGGAGCCTTTTCCATGATTTTGTCAATGAAATATTGGCGTTCGGGACGATAACCCACCAGCGACATATCGCCTTTCAGTACTGTCCAGAACTGGGGGATTTCGTCCAAGCGCACCTTTCGCATGAACTTGCCGAACTTGGTGATACGCGGGTCGTCGTCGCTCGACAGTTGGGGCGTACCGCTTGATTCGGCATCGACCCTCATGCTGCGGAACTTGGCCATCTTAAAAGGCTTGCCGCCCTTGCCAATGCGTTCCTGCACATAGAAGACCGGGCCTTTTGAAGTGGTTTTCACGATGATGGCGCAGATGAGGTACACGGGTGAGAGGATAATCATGGCCAACAACGAAGCCAAGATGTCGAAGGCGCGCTTCACTACCCTTTGCCACACGGGCATCAGTTCGGGAGTAACCTGCACCAACGGCGCCTGCCAAATGGCCGACTGCTTGACGCTGCCGAAGACCAAGTCCTGCATGGCAGGGATAATTTTCACATTGGCATGGGTTGTGTCGACTACCGAGAGCAACACCTTCATCGTCTCCACCTCAGAACGCTCAATGGCAATGATGACCTCTTCCACATTGTGCTCCATAACGACTTGCTCAATCTCGCGAAAAGAGCCCAAACGCGGAAGAAACTCCGCAAGCTTATATTCCTTCTTGTCGTACACATTGAGAAAACCTATCAGCCGCCGTCCCGAAGGTTTCACCTCTTCTTCGATTTCTTTATAGATGGCGCAGGCATTGTCATTGCTGCCCACGATAAGCGTGTTGAACCCGATTTTCTTGTTTCGGATCCTCGAAATCACCGAGGTAGTGATGATGACACGCGGGATGTAAGTGATGACAAACTGAAGCGTAAATAACGCGATAATCGACTGATAATAAGATTTGTATGAAACCACTTCATCGTCAAGAATGACCACAAAGAAAAGTGCAATTACACCCAGCAATGTGATGAAAAATGTCTGTCCCAATTCTTTCAGCCTCGATTTTTGGTACACCTTCTCGTAGGCACCCGTCACGGCATGAAAGATAAGCCAACTGATGGGAATGAGGGCCACTCCCAACCAGAAACTGGGCGTATTGATGGAGTTCGTGATACGGTCCCAATAGTTGATGTAAAGGTCTTCGTGAGCCTTTCGGAAGAGATAAAACATCGTCCATGCCAAAATGGAAGCCAACCAATCGACGATGAAATAGACCGATGCCAACCTTTTTTTGTTCATAGGTTACGATAGAGCAGTTTCAGGTTATCGAAATAATAATAGCGCAGTTCGTTGATAGGATGATACACATTGCCGTATTGCACATCCTGTGCTGTGGTCAAATTGGAAGTGAAATAGACCTTGAAATAGTCGGAATTCACATTATCGTTCATTATGTGGCCGATGTTGATGTAAATCTTGTTCCAACGCTGCGGCCTGTCATGTTCCTTGTCGGTTGGTGTTACTTTCACCAACGGCATCGACTCTAATCGGTAGCCCTTAACATACTGAACACCAACAAAGAAGGTATCGTTGCAATTGTAGTCCATCTCCAACAGGCAATACACACCATTGGTACCTTTGTAAAAGTCGAACTCGTTGTCAGTAACTACGGTAAAGTCCATCGTATCGGGCGGCAGTTCCACCTTCCCTGAGAAAAACGAGTTGGCTGAATTCCATGCCAAGTCACCGCTGAAACGCACCATATTCACACTGCTGCTGTCGACGGGCTTCAGGGAGTTTGTACTCTCAAAGTCTTCCATCCAAGCTACATTGGCACCTTCGCCGATGGGATAATAGTTCAGCGAAGGGCTTAGGTTGACGATACTGTCCTCTACAAGATTTAGGTCTTGATAGATACGGGGCATGTAAAACGGATAAATGTCGCGTGCCGGCGACCTGCCGTCGACCTTGATACCGCCACGGATGGACACCTTGTGTGGACCCTTCTTCAGAACGGGGAATGTGGCAGGAAGCTCGAAGCAGCCGATGGGATTGTCATCGACATACACCCACGCATCGGTGATTTTATGGGTGTGGGCACCATAAACGGAATAATCCGTGAGGGTGTCCACATTGATAGCCTCGATATGGATATAGGAAGGCACTGTTTGCGAGCCTTCAAACTTGTTGCACGAAGTAAACGCCAACGCGAGGGCAAAGAAGCCCAGCATGGCAGAGATAGAAATCCTTGGCATAGAACTATATTTAATAAGGTAACGGCAGCACTTGATGAATATTGTTGAAAGCAGCTTTTATTTCTGCACCTTAGCGATGGCCTCATCAACAGAGGCCAAAATACGGTAGGCCAGCTTCAAGACATTAATGCCATCCTCGATGGTGACGGCAGGCGTAGTGTTGTGAATGATAGCGTCATAGAAGCTCTCCAACTCCGTCTTGATGGCGTTGATGGGATGTATCTCAGGCCGCTCAAAAGTGATTTGTTTTTCGGTGCCGTCACCCAAAGTGATGGTCGCCGAAAGCGGATTGGTCTCGTCCACCTCGTCGTTGATACGGAAAAATTCAGCCACTTTGTCCAAGAAATCAACCGTAATGTAGGCTCCCTTTTGAAAAATGCGGGTTTTGCGCATGTTCTTCATCGACAGGCGCGATGCGGTGAGGTTGGCCACTGTGCCGTTTTCAAACTCAATGCGCACATTGGCGATGTCAGGGGTAGGGCTGACGATACTCACACCGCTAGCACTGATGTGGGCAACGGGCGACTTGACGATGGTGAGCAAAATGTCAAGGTCGTGCACCATCAAGTCGAGCACAACAGGCACATCGGTTCCACGCGGGTTGAACAGTGCCAGACGATGTGCCTCGATAAAAAGAGGCTCTTGGATGAAGGGCTCGGCGGCGACAAAGGCCGGATTGAAACGCTCCACATGGCCCACCTGCACCTTGACACCCGCCTCGTCGGCCAACTTTTTCAAAGCATTCGCCTCGTTGGGGGTGGCTACGATGGGTTTCTCGATGAAGACATGCTTGCGTTTGTGCAAGGCTTTGGAAGCGCATTCGAAATGACGGATAGTGGGAGTAACAATGTCCACCACATCCACAGCATCTATCAGAGCATCAATGGAATCGAAACACTTCACCTGCATTTCGGTTTCCACTTGTCGTGCCGTATCATCAGCGGGATCATAAAATCCCACCAAATCAAAATTCTCAATTTGTTTGATGCAGTTGAGATGTATCTTTCCCAGATGTCCTGCACCTAAAACACCGATTTTCAGCATGGTTAACGAGCTTGTCGAATAATGAATAAAAAATTTCCGCAAAAATAGTTTATTTATCCTTTGGTTTGGCGTAATTTCGCGCCGCGAATTTAATTTAGAGGTTCCTGAGCCTACGGTTGCCGAGCACTGCCGAAGTATTGAAGAACCGATATACACGATATGACCACCAGTTTAGAAGACAATTACCGACACAAAGGACTACGCAAACAACTCGTCGAACTGTTGCGCACCAAAGGCATCATCGATGAGGCTGTGCTTTCGGCCATCAACAATGTGCCGCGCCACATCTTCCTTGACTCCTCCTTTGTCGAACTCGCCTATCAAGACAAGGCCTTCCCTATCGGCTCGGGGCAAACCATCTCACAACCATATACTGTAGCCTTCCAAACCCAACTGCTGCAAGTGGTGAAAGGCATGAAAGTGCTCGAAATCGGCACAGGTTCGGGCTATCAGGCCTGTGTGCTGGCTGCTATGGGTGCCAAAGTGTTCACCATCGAGCGGCAACGCAACCTTTTTTTCAAAACCAAGGAAATCATTGAGCAGTTGTCGTTTCGCGTGAAGACTTTTTTGGGCGACGGATACGAGGGTTTGCCCAAACACCAGCCTTTCGACCGCGTTATCATCACGGCGGGAGCGCCGGGCATCCCCGATGCACTCGTCCAACAGATGAAACCAGGCGGCATTATGGTCATCCCTATGGACAACGCTGAAGGCGACGGTCAAATCATGCTGAAAGTCACAAAAAAGGAAGACGGCACACTGAAAAGAGAAGCATTTGGCGATTTCAAGTTTGTTCCTATGCTGAAAGAAATCGGAAATGACTGAATAAAAAAAGAAGGCTTGAAGCCTTCTTTTTCCCATGACTACTTGAAGATACCGCCCAAGATGGAGCGGAAAATCTGATTGCCCAGCTTGCGCCCAAAGGTCGTAGCTGTCGTGTTGATGGTTTTCTCAATGGCTTTCTGACCCGCTGACTTCTTCTTTCTGGAGCTTGTGCTCTTCGAGCTCGAACTTCTTGAACGCTCCCGTTCCTTCGCTTCCTTCGACAAACGCTTTTCCTCTTCTTCGGCTTCGCGCTGTTGGCGCTTCGCTTCCTGTTTCTGCTGCTCGAGAAGGAGCTCGTAGGCACTCTCGCGGTCAAAACTCTTGTCGTAGATACCATAGAGCCGCGAGTTCCGAATCAAAGCGTTGCGCTGCTCTTCAGAAATGGCGCCGATTTGGCTGAGGGGGAAGAGGATTTTGGCGCGTTCGACGATACAAGGCGCACCTTTCGCATCCAAGAAAGAAACCAAAGCCTCTCCCGTGCCCAATTCCAAGATAGCCGATTCGGTATTGAAATCAGGATTGGCGCGGAAGGTCTGTGCCGCTGCCTTCACCGTCTTTTGGTCTTTTGGGGTATAAGCCCTGAGGCCGTGTAGGACACGGTTGCCTAACTGTCCGGCAATGACTTCGGGAATATCATTTGGGCTTTGGGTAACGAAATAAACGCCCACGCCCTTGGAGCGCACCAAACGGATGACTTGTTCAATCTTGTCTATCAAGGCCTTAGAGGTATCCTTGAACAGCATGTGCGCCTCGTCAAAGAAGAAAATCAGCTTGGGCAGTTCGAGGTCGCCGACTTCGGGCAGTTGGTTGTAAAGTTCGCTCAACAGCCACAGCAGGAAGGTAGAGTAAAGCTTGGGGTTCAACATCAGCTTGTCGGCTGCCAGCACATTCATTACGCCACGGCCGCCTTCGGTTTGAAGGAAGTCCAAGGCATTGAACGAAGGCTCACCGAAGAAAATCTCGCCGCCTTCGGCTTCCAAAGCCAACAACGCGCGTTGTATGGCACCTACGCTCACCGAAGATACCGTTCCATAGGTTGTGGTAAACTCTTTGGCATTTTTCGCCACATAGTCGAGCATCATCCTCAAATCCTTCATGTCGATGAGCAGCAAACCTTGGTCGTCGGCAATCTTGAAGACGATGTTGAGGATGCCGGTTTGAGTTTCGTTCAGGTCGAGCAGTCGGGCCAGCAGTTGAGGCCCCATCTCCGAAATGGTGGCTCTGAGGGGGTGCCCCTGCTTGCCATACACATCGAAGAAACGTGTCGGGCAGGCTTGGAACTGTGGGTCGCTGATACCAAATTCGGGGCAACGCTTCTCGATGAAACCACTCATTTGTCCCGGCTGACTAATGCCAGAGAGGTCGCCTTTCATATCGGCCATGAAGCAAGGCACACCTGCTTGGCAGAAAGTTTCGGCGAGCACTTGCAGCGTGACGGTCTTACCCGTACCCGTAGCACCTGCAATCATTCCGTGACGGTTGGCCATCTTGCCAATCATGTAGATGGGGCCATTATCGCAATGCGCGATGTAGAGTTGGTTGTCTTCTGTATACATATCTATGTTTATTTAAAATTCAAGGATTTATATTGAAGCGAATGTATTTGATGGTCAAGCCTTGGTCGAGCCACATCTGTTCGTAGAAAGTACGGATGGCCCTCACTTCGAGGTTGTCGTTGGTGGCATAGAGGTCGTTGGTGGCATACAGCAGAGGCAGCCCTTGTTTCTCCACCACATCGTGGAGGGTGAACTCGTACATGATGGGGCTGTCGGTTTTGAGATTGAGAATACCGTCAGGGCGAACGATTTTGCGATAGCGTTCGAGGAATTCAGGGGAAGTGAGACGATGGCGTGCATTGCGCTCGCCATCACCCGGATGCGGATCGGGGAAGGTGACCCAAATCTCCGCAACTTCATTCTTAGCAAAGAAATGCTCGATTTGGTCAATGCGGGCGCGGAGAAAGGCCACATTCTTCAGGCCTTCCTCATTCGACTGCTTCAGGCCGCGCCAGATTCGGGCTCCTTTGATGTCGACACCTATATAGTTGACATCGCAATGTGCACGAGCCAAGCCAACAGTGTATTCGCCCTTACCGCAGCCCAGCTCAAGCACAATAGGGTTGTCGTTGTGGAAGAAGTCATCATGCCACTTCCCTTGCAGGGGGAAGCCCTCGCTCATGATACGCTCATAACTGTATTCGAACAAGTTAGGAAAGGTCTTGTTCTCGGCAAATCGCTCTAATTTATTCTTTTTTGACATGGTTGCTGTATATTCTGTCGCCCCTACGGGGCTTCCTTTCTTCATTTCAGGATCCAAGCATTGTATTCGGTGTCGGATCTGATTTCACGTAATGCTGCCAAGGCTTCATCGTCAGTGCGGTAACAGCCGAATGAAACATACCACATTTTGCCGCGTTTTTCATACGATGCACCTTCATAACCTTTTTCCCTCAATGTGCTGGTCAACCGAACAGCATTCTCCTCTTGGCCGAAACATCCGGCGATGATGCGGATGTTAGCCTCAACATCAATTGCCACAGGCTGTTCTGTCGGTTGCTCAACATGATGTTCGACACTGTCGTCCAACACTTGTATAGTATCTTGAATTTCAGTCTCTTTCCACTCCCATTTCTTAGTATAAACAGGCAGCGTATATGTCTTACGCTCATACATGCGCGGCCTATCCTCTTGCTGCCACGGCAATTTGATGATTTCGAAATAATACAACCCGCAAACAAGGCCTGCCAACAACAGGAGGGCCAACAATCCCCACAGCCACCCAAGACCGCGTTTCGCTTCGCCGTCCTCTTCTTGCTTATGCACAGCCTTTTCGTCAACGGTGATGGGGGTGTTTTTGTCTTTCTGTTGCTGCTCAATTTCCATCTTGATGTCATCTTTCGACTTCGAGTACAGCACTTGCGGAAGGGTGAAATCGCACAAGCCAAAGGCATCGGCGTTGTAATTGGCAGACTTATCCTGTTCAAACACAAGGTCGTCAGCCCAATCATACGACAAGGTGCCAATCCGGTTCAGTACCACCTTCTTTTTTTGCTTTAGGCTGTTGAAACAGTCGGAAACGAACATCGACAGGAGTTTTTGAGCCTCTTCTTTGGGAATGTCGTTCTTTTCAGACATATAATTGACAACCAATTCGTTATCCTCTCTCAAATTGGCGTCAAAGACAACTTCGCTTGAAGGCATGGCAAAATAATTCGCCACCGGATTCACTTTGGCCGAGACCGGCTTCTTCACAAAAGCACCCAAGCCCGGCACCACCACGGTGTCGCGCACAAACAAAAGGTCTGATATGGCTTCAGCTATCGAAATCATCTTCTTGTATTCGTTTGGTTTTCAGCAAATCGCTCCGCCTTCTCAAGATCACTCGGCTCATCAATAGAAACATTTTCTTCTTGCGTGATACCCATGCGGATACGCAAGCCGTTTTCAAGCCAACGCAACTGTTCCAATGACTCGGACAGCTCCAATGCCGTAGGCTGCATCGCGGCAATCTGCCTGAGGGTTGCCGTTTTGTAGGCGTAAATGCCAATATGTTTGTAGAAAACACCCTTATCCATCCAGTCGTTCCGGTTCTCATTCCGCATGAAAGGAATGGGATGACGGCTGAAATACAAGGCATTATCGTCCACATCCATCACCACTTTCACTGTATTGGGGCTGAAGAGTTCGTCCTCATCCTCTATGCGTTTGGCTAAGGAGGCCAACACCGTGTCGTCGCGACTGATCAGTGTTTCCATCATCTCAATTAAATGCGGGTCAACGAAAGGCTCATCGCCTTGGATATTGATTACCGCATCATACTGATTTTCAAGCAAGTCCAATGCTTCGCAGCAACGGTCGGTGCCACTGTGGTGGTTGGGACTCGTCATGACATACTGCCCGCCGAAGTCCATCACCACATCAGCGATACGCACATCGTCGGTGGCGACCACCACTGCAGCGAGTTTGGCCTTCAAAGCCTGCTCATACACACGCTGAATCATCGGCTTCCCCTTGATTAAAGCCAAAGGTTTACCCGGGAAGCGTGTTGAGGCGTAACGGGCTGGTATGATTCCTACAACTCTCATTATCAGAACAGTCCATTCAATGAAGCTTCAATACGGTCGACGACGATACCAAGGTCCTCAGGGTTCTCAAGTTCGAGGTTGTCGGTGTCGATGATGAGCAACTTGCCATCGTGGTAATTGTTGATCCATTCCTCATAGCGTTCATTGAGGTTAGTCAAGTAGCTGATACTGATGGATTGCTCAAACTCTCGGTTGCGCTTGGCGATATGCCGAATGAGCGTTGGCACCGAAGCGCGAAGATAAATCAACAGATCGGGCGGTTGCAGAAATTTGGTCATCAACTCGAAGAGCGACTTATAATTCTCAAAATCACGGGTTTCCATCAAGCCCATAGAATAGAGGTTGGCCGCAAAGATATGGGCATCCTCATAGATGGTACGGTCTTGGATGACATCCGCGCCACTGTTGCGGATGTCCATCACCTGACGGAAGCGGCTGTTGAGGAAGAATATCTGGATGTTGAACGACCAGCGTTGCATGTCTTCGTAGAAACTGTCGAGATAAGGATTGTGTTCCACCTCCTCGTAATGAGGCTTCCAATTGAAATGCTTGGCCAAGAGGCCCGTAAGGGTAGTCTTGCCAGAGCCTATGTTACCAGCTACTGCTATATGCATAATACTCTTTTTTTGGGATGATAAGAAGTTGCTAAAATAAAGAAAAGTCGGCAAAAGGAGCCCTTTTTTTACAAAAAAATAATAAATCGTTGATTTTCAACCTATTTTGGTGCTTTAATCAGCAGATAAATGCCCAATACACAGAAGATGAAGTTGGGAATCCAAGCGGCAAGGAAAGGCGACAGGCTGCCAGAGATGGCAAACGACTTGGAAACTTGCATGAAAAGGATGTAGGAGAAAGCGATGGTGATACCGATACCGAGGTGCATTCCGATACCTCCCCTCACCTTTCGGCACGACAAGGCCGCACCAATGAGGGTCAGGATGAGCACGGCAGCAGGAGCCGACATGCGGGTGTGCATTTCCACCTGATAGGCCTTCACGCCTTCCGAGCCTTTCTTTTTCATATCCTGAATTTGGTTGCGCAAATCAAAAAAATCCATTTCCTCAAAGTCTTCCTTCATTTTGTAAAGGTCGGTCGGATACAGGTTGATAATGGTGTCAAGGTTACGCCCTTTCACCAGTTTTTCGTCCTTCCCATCGATGAAACGGATGGCATAGGGGTCGATTTTCCAACTGTTGATAGCCACAGTATCATGATAGAGCATTTCCGACATTACCTTGTATTTCAATTCATTACCATCATATTTTTCCCATGAGAACTTATAGCCGTTTAACTTGGCAATGTTGAAACTTTCCACATACACGAACTCATCCTTCCCAATCTGCACATGCACATTGTGACCCGCGCTTTGGCTCAGCCTCTCCATGTATTCGTCCTTGAACCGACGGCGGATTTCGTTGGTCTTGGGAATCAGCAGGTTACCGAAATATAACGACATGATGGCAATGCTTACAGCTGCCAACATATAAGGAAAAAGAAAGCGCCAAAAACTGATACCGCTGCTCAAAACGGCAACAATTTCGGTGCGAGCGGCCATCTTGGAAGTGAAAAACACCACGGCGATAAAGGCAAACAAATGGATGAACAAGTTAATATAATAAGGTATCGACATGATGTAGTAGTCGACCAATACCCTTTGCCAAGGCGCATTGTGTTTCAGGAAGCTGTCAATGTTTTCGGACACATCGAAAATGATGACGATCAAAATCAACATCGAAATGGCAAAGAAGAAAGTGCCTACATACTTCTTGAAAATATATGCGTCTATTTTTCTCATTTACAAGCGTTTGGTAACTTTCTGTAGCATTATGTCGCGCCACTCGGCAAAGTCGCCCTCGATAATGTGCTTGCGTGCCTCGCGCACCAACCAGAGATAGAATCCGATGTTATGAAGGCTGGCAATCATGGGGCCAAGGATTTCGCCCGCGACGAACAAATGACGCAAATAAGCCTTAGTATATTGTACGTCAACAAAAGTTTCTCCATTGGGGTCAACAGGCGAGAAGTCGAACTTCCATTTCTCATTTTTCAGGTTGATGATACCTTCCGAGGTGAAAATCATGCCGTTACGCCCGTTACGGGTGGGCATTACGCAATCGAACATGTCCACACCACGCGAAATGCCCTCAAGGATGTTGGCCGGCGTTCCCACGCCCATCAGGTAACGCGGGCGGTCCTTCGGCAGGATGGCATTCACCAGTTCAATCATCTCATACATCTTCTCTGTCGGCTCGCCCACAGCCAGTCCGCCAATGGCGTTGCCGACAGCGTTTTTCGACGCAATGTATTCCGCCGACTGCTCACGCAAGTCGCGATACACGCAACCCTGTACGATGGGAAACAGTGCCTGCTCGTAACCATATTTAGGTTCGGTCGACCGGAAGCGGTCGCAGCAGCGGTCGAGCCAACGGTGGGTACGCTCCATCGACTGTTTGGCATAGCGATAGTCGGCGGAGCCGGGAGTGCATTCGTCGAAGGCCATCATGATGTCGGCCCCAATGCTCCTCTGGATATCCATCACATTTTCAGGTGTAAACAAATGCCGTGAGCCGTCGATGTGTGACTGAAAAGTAACCCCCTCCTCCTTCATCTTGCGGATGCCCGCCAACGAAAACACCTGAAAACCACCGCTATCCGTCAGGATAGGACGATCCCAACCGTTGAACTTATGCAATCCTCCAACAGTTTCAAGCACCTCCAAGCCCGGACGCAGATACAGATGATAGGTGTTGCCCAAGATGATTTGTGCCTTCACCTCATCACGCACATCGCGCAAATGGCAGGCTTTCACCGTGCCCACCGTGCCCACAGGCATGAAAATCGGGGTCTCAATCGAGCCATGACCGGTGGCCAGCACACCCGCTCTGGCATTGCTTTTGGCATCGTTGGCTACAATGCTGTAATTCATCATCGTAATTTTGCGCAAAAGTACGACTTTTTTTGCAACAATTTTTCTTATCTTTGCATTCAATAAAAACCCAGCACCGTGAACATCACTTTTTCTTATAACAGTCTAAGTTTCATTATTTTAATTGTTTTTTTCATCTGTCTTGTCATCCAATTGTTCTATCATTGGGAGCATTTCTCGAAAGTGGCCTTTTACAAGAAGAACGCCCAACCGAAGTTAGATGAGGCATTGGAGCCCGTTTCCATAGTGCTTTGCGCCCGCAACGCATACGAGTATCTCATCGAGATAATTCCAGTCTTGCTCAAGCAGGATTATCCTGATTTTGAAATCGTTGTGGTGAACGACTGTTCCGACGACGAAACCGAGGAGTACCTGAAAGACTTGGAACGCAAGGAGCCAAGGGTAAAGCCTGTGCAACTGAAACAGCACCTCAACTTTTTCAATGGCAAGAAGTTCCCGCTTTCGATGGGTATCAAGTCGGCACAAAATGACCTGATCATCCTCACCGAATGCAAGTGTATGCCTGTCAACGACCAATGGCTGCGCAGCATGGTCAACCGCTACAACACCTGCACGGAAATCGTCATTGGATATAGTCCTTATGTGCAGAAAAAAAGCAGCCTGAACCGTATCATGCGTTTCGACACGCTCCAAAACGGACTGCTTTACCTCTCGGCTGCCCTCAAACGCCATCCCTATATGGGCATAGGCAACAACTTATCGTATCGTAAGGATCTGTTTTACAGAAACCAAGGCTTTATTTCGCATTACACCACTGCCGTTGGCGAAGATGACTTATTCATCAACCAAGTGGCCACGAAAAAAAATACGGAAGTCCTCATCGACGCAGAAAACGCCATCCTCACCAACCCCACCAGCAATTTCAAGTTTTGGATGCGGCAAAAGAGCAGCCGATATTCCACCGTTTCGAAATACAATAGACGCGCCCGATTGATGTTAAGCCTGTTCTACATCTCGCAGTTCCTGTTCTACACCTCCTTCATTGCGCTGCTTGCCTTAAATGCCCAACCGGCCTTCTCCATCACCAACGGTGCAGTGTTCTACATCCCTATATTGGTCTTCTTCTTTCTTTTACGCTTTGGTTCACAGCTGTTTATCTACCACAAGGCATCAAAGCGCTTGGGCGAAAAAGGATTGCTGCCCGGACTCATCATCTATGATTTCCTCTTTGCGTTTTTCAGCCCTTGGCTCCGACTGCTGGGCAGGATGAATGTGGGTGTGGAATAATTATCCTTTGATTTGAATTGTAAAGCCATCGTTGAGCAAGGGCTGCACTAAAGCGCGCATTGTGTTGACCGTGAACTTTTGCAGGCCCTCCTCAGGCGTTGGCCTATCGGTGGTATAGACCATGATTTCACGAGGTTTCAAGGTGCGTACAATGTCCATCCAACCGTTCAACACTTCAGGGCTTGATGAGTCGAAATCCTTGCTTTTCAGAAACATGGTCTGCAAGACAAAATCACCTTTGAATTGTTTTAGTGCCTCAACCACACGATGAATGTCGTATCCCGGCGCCGGATGATTGATTTTCTCCACCAACTCGTTGGTAGGTGCATCGATTTTCATCGTCGGGTTATCTACCTTGCGTAAGGCATTGAACACTTCAGGAACATGCGCCATCGTAGCATTCGACAGAACCGTAATTTTTGAGTTGGGGTAACATCTATCGCGCAAAGCTATCGTGTCGTCTATAATTCTCTGAAAATCAGGGTTTATGGTCGGCTCGCCGTCGCCGCTGAAAGTGATGGAGTCGATGGGCACATTATCGGCTTTACATTGCCTGAGCTTAGCTTCAAGAGCCGTTCTAACCTTTTCAGCAGAGGGCAATCGGGTATCATCACGACCGTCCTTATTCCAACCACACTCACAATAAATACAGTCGAAATTGCAAATCTTGCCCTTCTCAGGCAACAAATTGATACCCAGCGATCGGCCAAAACGACGGCTATGGATGGGGCCGAAAACAACTTCTTCTCTGATCATGTTTTTTGACTATGAAAAAGGCCTATGGCTATTCTTCATACATGAATAGCCATAGGCCATAGTACTCACTTTGCGTAGCTGACGGAGCGGGTCTCGCGGATGACCGTAATCTTAATTTGACCCGGATAGGTCATTTCGGTCTGGATCTGCTTCGAGAGGTCGTAGGCGATACGGTCGGCTTCTTGGTCGCTCACCTTGTCGGCGCCCACGATGACACGCAGCTCTCGACCTGCTTGGATGGCAAAGGTTTTCACCACACCCAGATAGGACATGGCCATTTCCTCCAACTTGTTCAAGCGTTGGATATAGGCCTCCACTACCTCTCGGCGGGCACCGGGGCGGGCACCTGAGATGGCATCGCACACCTGCACGATGGGTGAAATCAGGTTGTCCATCTCAATTTCCTCGTGGTGGGCACCGATGGCGTTGCAGATGTCGGGCTTTTCCTTCATACGCTCAGCAACCTTCATACCTAAGATGGCATGTGGCAATTCTTCCTCATTCTCAGCCACTTTACCAATATCGTGCAACAGACCGGCGCGTTTGGCGGCTTTCACATTGAGACCAAGTTCGGCTGCCATAGTGGCGCAAAGTTTAGCGGTCTCAATGGAGTGTTGCAGCAGGTTTTGACCATAGCTGGTACGATATTTCATGCGGCCTATCATCTTAATCAATTCGGGATTGAGGTTGTGAATGCCGAGGTCGATGGTTGTGCGCTTACCCGTTTCCATAATCTCTTGGTCCACTTGCTTTTCCACCTTATGCACCACTTCTTCGATACGAGCGGGGTGGATACGACCGTCAACGACGAGTTTCTGTAAGGAGAGGCGTGCGATTTCGCGGCGAATTGGGTCGAAGCCAGAGATGAGGATGGCGTCGGGGCTGTCGTCGATGATGATTTCAACACCGGTGAGAGACTCAAGGGTGCGGATGTTGCGGCCTTCACGACCGATGATGCGGCCCTTAATCTCATCGTTCTCAATGTTGAACACGCTGACGGTGTTCTCAATAGCCGTTTCCGAGGCCGTGCGCTGGATGGTTTCCAATACAATCTTTTTGGCCGTTTGTGTGGCGCTCATCTTGGCTTCTTCAGTAACTTCCTTCACATAAACCATAGCATCAGCCTGAGCCTCCTCCTTGATTAGTTCTATGAGTTGTTCCTTGGCTTCCTTGGCTGAGAGACCTGAGAGGGTCTCCAATTTGGTGGATTCCTCCTGATAAATGCGGTCGAGGTCGGCTTTCTTCTTGTTGAAGCTTTCTATCTGGCTCTCAAGTTTTTGCTGTGCCGACTGCACTTCCTTCGTCTTGCGTTGCGCCTCTTCCATTTTCTTACTGGCCGACTGTTGCAGTTGGTTGATACGGTTTTCGGCGCCGGCCAATTCGCGTTTGCGTTCGTTGCATTCCTTCTCGTGCTCGTCCTTCATTTGGAGGAACTTCTCCTTAGCTTGGAGAATGCGCTCTTTCTTGATGACTTCGGCTTTCTCCTTAGCTTCTTCGAGCATGGCGGTTTCTTCTTTGGTGACGGCTTTCTTGAGCAGGGTGGACGTGAAAAGGTAACCTACCACAAGGCCCACGACCAAGGCTCCTGCGGCGATGATGATCACTGTTGTTGTTGGAATGGTGAGTAATAACATTTTAAACTCTGTTTTTACCCGAAAACAGAAGAGAGATTAAAAAGAAACTGCCTGCTCGTTGGGATGTGCGTAAACCCCAATAGATACGCTTATGGCCGCCGCGTTGCGCAAACGTCCACCGGCACCGAAAGGTACTTCCCCGAAAGGAATGAGGCCTGTTTTTGCAGTGCGCGAGACGACCTGTTGATGTGTTGATAGTGTTGAGTTTACCAAATGCGCTGAACAGGCAGTTTCAAATCTTCAAAGAACCGTTCCGCTAAACCTTGCGGACTATGATTGTTCACTCAACAAGCCGTTCAGGTCTTGCAGTTTGCGTTCCAAATCTTGGTTTCGGTAAGTGAGTTCAGTGTCCATCTTGACCACCGAAGTGGCAAATTGAAGGGCGGTCATCGAGAGAAGGTCTTGCACATCCTTGTAGGCATAGTGCTTCGAGTAATACTTCACTCGCTCGTTGATGAGACTGCCGGCCTTGCGGACCTTCTCTTCGTCAGCACGGGCCACCGCAAGGCGGTAGGGCCTGTCCAAAAGGGTGATATTGATTGTAATTTCATCCATTTCGCTGACTTTCAAGTATCTGAGTTATTCCTTACTATTCAAAATCGAAACGCATCGGTCAATTTCCCTGACCAGCTCCTTGATGAGCTTTCTTCCTTCTTCTAATTCTCCCTCGTTGTCGAGTGCGTTAACAATTGTAGATTTATTTATTTTGTTTTGCAACTCCTCCGCCGATTGCTTCAACGCCAGATTCTCTTTGTCCAGCGCTTCGTTTTCCTCGGCAAGCCGCTTGTTTTCCACGGCCAACTTGTTTTTTTCATCCATCAATTTCCGCAATTTCAGCTCAATTTCGGATACTATGATGCTCAAGTCAGCCATGCCAACAATCGGATTTTGGAATTGTGCCACAAAAATACGCATTTTTTTTCTAACTCGCCATAGTTTAATCGATTTTTTTTGCCAATAAAAACCAACTTGTTAAAATTCAATCAGTTACTATGATAGATAAAAAATCTCAAAACCTTTTGTCGGTCATATCGAAAAATGCGCTACTTTTACACTCAATTAAACCTCCTCACAATGAAGGCAAAACTGACTTTTATGATTGTTTTGGCAGCAATTCTCGCTTCGTGCTCACAGAAAGAAACCTCCATTACGATTTTGGAAACAACTGATATTCATGGTCATTACGATGAATTTGCCAACGATGCGCTTATCATCAAACAGATGAAATCGGAGTTGGGCGACAGGCTCATCCTGCTCGACAACGGCGACTACCTGCAAGGCACCGTGTTCCAGTATTGTTCCAACCATGACCCCGAGCATCCCAATCTCGTATCGGAAGTGCTCAACTTTTTCCCCTACGATGTGGTAGGCGTTGGCAATCACGATATTGAGGCGGGCCGCGAGGTGTTCGACAAGCTCTATTCCGAGGCAAAGATGCCTGTGGTTTGCGCCAATGTCATTGACGAAACCACCGGCGAGCCGTATTTCACACCTTATATTATACTGAAACGCAACAACTTCAAAATCGCTTTGCTCGGCCTGCTTACGCCCTATGTCATCACTTGGGTGCCCGATCGCTTGCGCCCCGGGTTGCGCTTCGAAAACTTGGAGGAAGCCGCCGCCAAATGGCTGAAAATCATTCAAGAAAAAGAACATCCCGACCTGATGATAGGTTTGTTCCATTCGGGCTATGAGCCTCAGGTGCAAAATTTGCCCACCAACCATCCTCTTGGGCGCGAGAACGCCGTCAAATGGGTGGCTGAGAATGTCGCCGGCTTCGACATCATCTTCTGCGGCCACGACCACCGCGCAAAAGCCGCAAAACTGACCAACAGCAACGGCGACTCTGTTTATGTGCTCAATTCAGGCTGCCGCGCCCAAGGTCTGGCCAAGGCCGAAGTAACCCTCAAAAAAGGGCAAAAACCTCAAATCAGCGTTGAGCTCATACCCACCGACGGCGAAGAAAAAGACAAGGCTTTCTTAGCCATGCTCCAACCCTATCTCGACCGCGCTGAAACTTATCAAAAGGGAACGGTGGCCGAACTGCCCGTGACCATACATTCCGACGATGCCTTCAATGGGCCCAGCCTCTGGGTCGACGAAATCCATCGCTGCCAGCTTGAGACCGTCGAAGCCGAAGGCTTTCATGCCGACATCTCTATGGCCGCTCCGCTCAGCATCGGTAAGACCATAAAAGCCGGTATGCTGAAAGTCGCTGACTTCTTCACCTGGTATCCCTTCGAAAACTCCCTAACTGTCATGACTTTAACAGGCAAAGAAGTGAAAGACTACCTCGAATATGCCTATGAAATGAAGAACCCCATTTACAACTTCGACTCTGGCGCAGGACTCCTCTATGAAGTCGTCGAGAAAAACCCTATGGGCGAGCGTATCAACATCCTCAGCATGGCTGACGGAACGCCCTTCGACATGGGCAAAACCTACAATGTGGTGATGAACTCCTACCGCTCGATGGGCGGCGGCAACCACCTGATGAACGGCCTTGGCTGGGCACAGGAAGAGATAAAGGACCATGTGGTGTGGCAAAGCGACCGCGACCTGCGCTCACTCTTCATCGACTGGGCAGCAAAGAAAGGCGTGCTCAACACCGAGCCGTTGAACTGTTGGAAGATAAAATAACGGACACAACAACCATGAGAGAGGAGTTTTTATATTACCTTTGGGAAAACCGTCAGTTGCAAACGCCTTTGCAAACCATTGACGGCGAAGCAATTGAAGTGGTCGAAACAGGCTTCCGCAACACCAACTCAGGCCCCGACTATTTAGAGGCAAAAATCCAAATCGGCGACAAACTTTGGGCAGGCCATGTGGAAATTCATGTGAAGACCTCCGACTGGAACCGCCACGGACACCAAACCGACAAGGCCTACCAAAATGTAATCCTTCATGTAGTATACGAAAACGACACCAAGGTCAACGACATCCCGACAGTGCAACTGAAAGGGCATTTTGACGAGTCGCTTTTCTCT
Source organism: Candidatus Limimorpha sp. (assembly GCA_041854745.1). Classification (GTDB taxonomy): domain Bacteria; phylum Bacteroidota; class Bacteroidia; order Bacteroidales; family F082; genus Limimorpha. Next base: position 48,459 of record JBHACT010000113.1, read on the forward strand.
CATTATCAAAAATTTATCTCCTCAAAGAATTGGATTGCCTGCGAAAAGAGCATTGCCCAAGTGCCCGTCTTCACCCGCCTTTCGTGGCTCGACCGCATGGCCGTTGAACGCTTGGAGAACAAGTCGGAAACCGTCAACAAACTGCTGAGAGCCAACCAATTTGACTGGGAAGATGCACTCTATAAGCTGCTAATGCGCTATTTCGGTCTGAAAGTCAACAACGAAGCCTTTGAGACTTTGGCCAACTTCCTGCCTTTCAAGACCTTGCTCAAACATGCCGACAATCTCTTACAGGTAGAGGCCATGCTGATGGGTTGTGCCGGTTTCCTCGAAGCGGACTTCACGGAAGACCATCCCATCCTATTGAAGCGCGAATTCAATGTGATGAAAGCCAAATTCAATCTCGTCGTCATGTCTGCCGAGCGATGGAAATTCATGCGCATGCGACCCGGCAACTTTCCCACCATCCGTCTGGCTCAAATGGCCCAACTCGTCCACAAAAACGGTTGCCTGTTTTCCAAAATCAAGGCGGCGAAAAGCACGGCCGAGGTCAAGGCTTTGTTTGATGTGGCGACCTCGGAATACTGGGAAACACATTATCGGTTCGAGCGACAGCTTAATTCCCCTGACCCCCATAAAAGGGGAAACCAAGGCAGCCGCAAACCGAAACATTTGGGCGACACTACTGCTGATGTATTGATAATCAACGCCGTTGTTCCCTTGCTGTTTTGCTACGGCAAACTGCACAAAGACGAATCCGTTTGCGCGACGGCCATGCAGTTTCTGGAAGAAGTCGAAGCCGAGGACAACGCCGTCATCCGACATTTTGCGCAATGCGGTATCGCAGCACAAAATGCCATGCAGACTCAGGCTTTGCTGCACCTTTATAATTTGTACTGCAAACGGAAACGGTGTCTCGAATGCAGGATTGGAAATGTGTTATTGCGGTAGAGACGGTGTACACACGGTCACTACCGGTCACTACAAAGTCAATCATTTTCTTCCAAGAAGAAAATCTTCTCCACCAGTTTCCCAAACACCTGCGTTATCTTCAAAGTCAAAACCGTAGAGGATACTTTATTGAAATGATGCGATGCGATTCGGAACTTGACGACCGTACTTTCAATTTCAGGATTGGCAATATTGGTGTTCATTCAAAAAAGTTCCTGTATCTCGCCCATTCTTCCTGAATGCCCGCATCATGCTCTCCCATAAAAAAAGCCACCTGACAGTCTTCCCGAAATGGAGTCCAATTCCCACAAATAATACCATCATGTGCAATGATAGGCTGGAAGATACCTGTATTGTTGTGAGCCTTGTGCTTGTGATCGGGTGACAGCACAATGTCGCGACTTTTGTAACTAATCAAGTATTCATCGTAGGGTGGGATTAAGAGGTATTTTCCCTTGCGGAAACCCCGTGTACGACAATCCTCCGTCAAATACAACTCCCGACCTTTCCAGTTTTCCTTGTGCAAGTAGTCGCCCAAGAGTTCTATTCCTCTCCGGCAGTCGCTCACATTCAACCCCGACCACCACACGAAATCCTCAAGCGTAGCAGGCTGGCGGCTCTGGAAGTACTTGCGCGTGAACATCATCAGGGCTTCGTCACGGTCCATCCTTGTCTTGGGCTTCACCTTATCGGAAGTGAGCGCGTATGTAGCCTTCATGGGCAACAACTCTCCGCTACAAATAGCACCCGACATTTCGGCCATTCGGATATGGTACGACAGCCGATGTTCATCCATGCGAATATCCTTCTCCGCCAAGGCTTGAACAAAATCTTCCTTTGTAGCACTTCCCATGTCGGCAGCGGTTTGGGCAAGGATTTCCCGAATGCTCGCCACTTCCTCGTCCGAAATGCTGATCTTGTTGCTTTTCATCCAGCCCTTGGTCACCGCCTTAGCCTTGGGTGCACAGAGTTCGAGCAAAGTCCAATAGTCCTCGGCAGACACAAGTTGCCAAGTGCCACGCATGAGGTGCATACGGATAATCTGCCCGCTATCGAAAGCCTTCTTGAAGGCCTTGGCCGATGGCTTGCCGGTTCGCATGGCTACAGCCCACCGCATCATGCGGTATTCCTGCGCCTGCATGGCTCCCATATAGCCGACTACCTCGGTCGGGGTGCTCAACTGAGGACAGATGAGCTGTTGGTTGAGAAGTCGGAGAGCTACCGGGTTCATCTACTAATCTGATTTTCGCGCAAAGATACGATTTCATTCTACTCAAAACCCAAATAATATAAATCAAACTGCCAAAACGCGCACGGCGAAATGAAATCGAGGAAAATAATAATTCCGTATCTTTGCGCCACAATTTTCAAGCATCGTGGCAAGCATTTCGAACCAACCTTATAAAAATGATGCCCACATCAACGCGATAGTCAAGACTTTACGCGATGGTGGGCATTTGCTTTGTTCCAACCTGATGGCTTCTTCGAAAGCCTTCGTTGTGGAAGAGACTTTCCGCCAAATGGGCGGTCAACACCTCATCGTTTGCGCCGACAAGGAGGACGCGGCTTATTTTTACAACGACCTCGAAAGTCTTCTTGGCGAACGCGGCATGGACTACAGCAAAAAGCAGGTCCTCTTCTACCCCACTTCCTACAAACGCCCTTATGAACCTGAGAAACCCGACAACTCCTATATCCTCTCACGCACCGAAGTGTTGCAACGCGTCTCCACATCAGAGCGGAAAACATTGATTATCAGTTATCCAGAAGCTTTGAGCGAAAAAGTCTTCACACGCAAACTATTGGCCAAAAACACTTTTAAAATCAAGGTCGGGGAAAAGGTAAACCTCGATTTCCTCACAGATTTGCTCTACGACTACGAGTTCGAAAATGTCGATTTCGTGGTGGAACCCGGGCAGTTTGCCATCCGTGGCGGTTTGGTCGATGTGTTTTCCTTCGCCAACGACTACCCCTACCGAATCGAGTTTTTCGGTGACGAAGTCGACAGCATACGCAGCTTCAACATCGCCGACCAGCTCTCCATCGAGAAGCTGAAACAAATCGTGCTACTGCCCAATATGCAGGAACGCGCTTTCATCGAAGAGCGCGAAGCCTTCTTGCAATACCTTCCCGACACCACCGCCGTGTGGCTCACCGACATGACCTTTTTCGCCGCCCAAATCGACAAAGAATATGACCGTGCCATTGAGAGCTTCGAGAAGTTGCAGGGGCAGCAAGAGGAAGTCAAGGCATTGAAGCCCAGCTTGTTGTTCAGCAAGTCCGAAGAACTCTTAGCCTGCCTGAAACGGCGCCGCACCGTAGAATTCGGCAAGAGCAGCTTTTTGGAAGCCAAGGATACAGTTGAGTTCAACACCAAGCCGCAACCTGTCTTCAGCAAAAACTTCAACCTGCTCATCGACGACATCACAGAGCACAAGGCCGATGGCTACAGTGTCATCATCTTTTCCGAAAGTAGCAAGCAACTATCTCGCATTCAAGCCATTCTGAATGACATCAACCACAACGACGAGCTTCACCGCGACTTTGAGACGGAGACCATCGCCATCCACGGAGGTTTCATCGATGACGACCTGAAGATTTGCTGCTACACCGACCACCAAATTTTCGAGCGCCACCACCGCTTCCACCTGCGCGACAACTTCTCGACCAAGCAGGCCATCACACTGAAAGACCTTTACGAGCTGAAGCCGGGCGACTATGTCACCCATATCGACCACGGTATCGGTCGCTTCGACGGATTAGAGACCATAGAAAACAACGGCAAGCCGCAAGAGGCCATCCGACTGATTTACAACAACGGCGACCTGCTCTATGTAAGCATACATTCGCTGCACCGCATTGCCAAATACAGCAGCAAAGACGGCACCGAACCCCATCTCAGCACCCTTGGCAGCAACGCTTGGAACCGCTTGAAAACCAAGACCAAAAGCAAGGTCAAAGACATTGCCCGCGAACTCATCAAACTCTACGCCGAGCGCAAACACACCAAGGGGTTCCAGTTTGCACCCGACAACTACCTGCAAAACGAGCTTGAGGCCTCCTTCATCTACGAGGACACCCCAGACCAACTTAAAGCCACCAACGATGTGAAACGCGACATGGAAAGTGAAAGCCCAATGGATCGCCTCGTGTGCGGCGATGTGGGTTTCGGCAAAACCGAAGTGGCCATGCGCTCTGCTTTCAAGGCCTGCTGCGACTCCAAACAGGTGGCCATACTTGTTCCTACAACAGTGCTGGCCTTGCAGCACTACCACACCTTCACCGAACGCTTCGACGGCTTCCCCGTCACCATCGAATACCTCAACCGTTTCAAGACAACGAAGCAACAGAACGAGATCCTGAAACGACTCGAAAAAGGCGAAATCGACATTATCATAGGAACACACCGCCTCACGGGAAAGGATGTGAAATTCAAGGATTTGGGGCTGCTCGTCATCGATGAGGAACAGAAATTTGGCGTGGCTGTGAAAGAGAAATTGAAAGAGATGAAGGCCTATGTCGACACGCTGACTTTGACCGCCACACCCATCCCCAGAACCCTGCAATTCTCCATGATGGGTGCCCGCGACCTCAGCGTCATCACCACGCCTCCACCCAACCGCTATCCCGTACAGACCGAGTTGCGCGGCTTCGACGGAGAACTCATCCGCGACGCCATCCAATTTGAACTCGCCCGCAACGGTCAAGTGTTCTTCATCCACAACCGTATCCAGAACATCATGGATGTGCATGATTTCATCCTGAAATATGTGCCGGGTGTGCGCATCGCCGTCGCCCACGGCCAGATGGAAGGCAGCAAGTTGGAGAAAATCATGCTCGATTTCATCAACGGCGACTATGACCTACTGCTCTGCACCACCATCGTAGAGTCAGGACTCGACATCCCCAACGCCAACACCATCATCATCAACGACGCGCACCGTTATGGCCTCAGCGACCTGCACCAACTACGCGGACGGGTGGGCCGTTCCAACAAGAAGGCCTTTTGTTACCTTTTGACGCCACCGCTCAACACCCTCACCCAAGAAGCACAGAAACGCCTTCGGGCATTAGAGGAGTTCTCCGACCTCGGCGAAGGCCTCAACATCGCCATGCGCGACTTGGACATCCGTGGCGCGGGCAACATCCTTGGCGCTGAACAGAGCGGCTTCATCAACGACATCGGCTTCGAGACTTACCATAAGATTCTTGACGAGGCCATCCTCGAACTGAAAGAGACTGAATTTCAGGATATTTTCGAAAAGGAAGAAGAGAAATCGTATGTTGCCGAATGCTCCATCGAGACCGACATGGAGGTGCGTTTCCCTTCGGACTACATCAACTCAACACAGGAGCGTATCAGTCTTTACAGTGAACTCGACCGCACCAAGACCGAGGAGAACCTGATGAAGTTTACGGAGCACCTCATCGACCGCTTCGGACCTATCCCCAAGCAAGTCAACGACTTGCTGAACACCGTCCGCCTCCGCTGGATGGCCAAGGACTTAGGTTTTGAAAAGATACTGCTGCGCCACCACAACATGACGGCCTATTTCGTCAGCAACCCAGAGTCGAAATACTACGAAAGCAGCATGTATCAACAAATCATGCAGTACATCATGAGCCACCCGAAACGCACTGCCCTCAAAGAGGCGAATGACAAACTGCAACTCACCGTCAAAGAAATCAGTTCTGTTACGCAGGCACTGGAATTGTTGCGGGAGATGGGCCGTAGAGACGTTTCCTGAAACGTCTCGGAACAATAATGACATCAAAAGAGATGTTGCCTGAAACATCTCGAAACAATAACACATCAAAAGAGACGTTTCAGGAAACATCTCGAAACAATAACACATCAAAAGAGACGTTTCAGGAAACGTCTCTACAAAAGAAAACGAAAACAAATGCCGACCGAGAAATACAAAAACAAATACCGCATCCCTTCAGCAAGGGCAACATGGCATGATTACAACGGCGGAATCTATTTCATCACGATTTGCACAAAATATCGTGAACATGATTTCGGTGAAATCGAGAATGAGATGATGCAATTATCTGACATTGGAATACATACCCAAAAATGCATCGAAGAAATCACCCAACACAATCCCTACGCTGAAATCCCATCGTATGTCATTATGCCCAATCATTTGCATTTGATTGTCATCATTGATTATAACAAAACCCCTCATGAAAAACGTGCCATCGATACGATTACAACACCCGTAGAGACGTTTCAGGAAACGTCTCGGAACAATAAGACCTCTCAGGAGATGTCTCAGGAAACATTTCAGGAGACGTTTCAGGAAACGTCTCTACAAAAGAAAACGCCCATTGAAAGGGCAACGGAAATGCAATCTTGGTTATCTGTCGTCATTCGTCAATTCAAACAATCCATCACCCGTTTTGCCAACGCTAACAACATAGAATTTACATGGCAAACACGTTTTCACGACCATATCATTCGTAACAATGACGAAATGGCCAGCATCGCAGAATATATTGAAAACAATGTGGCGAAATGGGAAGAGGACAATTTCTATACACCATGCCGCCCAATGTAGAGACGTTTCCTGAAACGTCTCGAAATGAATTTGTTGTAACACGAAAAATGTTTCAATAAACATTAAAAAATTAATAACCAAAAGAGGTGTTTCGGTGGAAATGCGACATCAAAAGAAACGTTTCAGGAAATGACCCAAAACGACACGACATCAAAAGAGACGTTTCAGGAAACGTCTCTACAAAAAAATCATTTTTCCCAAAATTCCGCGCCTTTGGCCCCGATTTCCTTTGTGTCGAAGACGGGTTCCTTGCCTTCCCTTTTCTGCCGTTCGTATGACTTCAGTGCCTTGAAGGCCTTCCGTGAGAGCAACAGGATGGCAATGACATTCAGCCATGCCATAGTGCCCACACCAATGTCACCGAGATCCCACATCGTCCTGGCCTCATAAAGCGAGCCGACAAAGACCATCGCCACCACGCCAAAGCGCAATACCCAAATCAGAATTTGCTCCTTTTTGCCCTTGCCGAAGAGATAGACGAGGTTGGTTTCAGCGTAGTAATAATACGCCATTATGGTCGTGAATGCAAAGAAAAACAAGGCGATGGAAACGACGATACCGCCCCATTGTGCGCCCAGCAATGTGCCCAAGGCGGCAGCGGTATAGCTGACATCGGGAGCTCCCAAGGTAACACCCTCGGCAGCGATAAGGATATTGCCCGAAGCATCAAAAACATTGTAGGTCTTGCAGGCCAGAATCATCACAGCGGTGGCGGTGCAGACCAACAAAGTGTCGATATACACCGAAAACGCCTGCACCAATCCCTGCTTGACAGGATGCGACACCTTGGCCGCGGCAGCCACAATGGCACCCGTACCCTGACCCGCTTCATTGGAATAAATGCCACGCTTCACACCCCAAGCGATGGTAGCGCCTAAGATACCGCCCACAGCCTCGTTCATACCAAAGGCACTACGAACCATGTCCATAAAGGCCGAAGGCACAACACTGGCGTTGCAAATCAAGACGATAATGGAAAGCAGCACATACAAGATGGCCATAAACGGAGCTATGATTTGCGCCACCTTAGCGATACGATGTACGCCACCCATCACCACCAAGCCGATAAGCATGGCAACGATAGCACCCGCCCATGCCGAACTGATTTGGAAGGTGTTGGCGAACGAGATGGCGATGCCGTTGGACTGCACCGGCGGCAGAAACAGGCCACATGCCACGACTGCGATGACGGCAAAGACAACCGCAAGCCATTTGCTGTGCAAGCCCTTCTCGATAAAATAAGCCGGGCCGCCGCGAAACTGACCCTTGTGTTCTTCCTTATAGATTTGCGCCAGTGTCGCCTCAGAGAAGGCCGAACCCGCACCAAGAAAAGCGATGATCCACATCCAAACGATGGCTCCCGGGCCGCCGTAGCCGATGGCCGTAGCTACACCCACGATATTGCCCGTGCCCACGCGCCCCGAAAGTGCCACGGAAAAAGCCTGAAATGAGGTAATGCCCGTCTTATGGCCCTTTTCTGTCGAGAAAAGCAGCCGCGCCATCTCGCGCAGACGGCGCACCTGAACGAAGCGCGTTCCAATAGAGAAATATAGGCCCGACAAGAGACAAATGGCCACCAATGCGGGGCTCCACACCCATCCGCTTATCGTTTGTATGATTTGTTCCATATAAAGCCTTGTTTTGAAGGGTCAAAAATACATTTTTTCTCACAAAACTTGACAAAAGCATTTCAAATGTGGTATTTTTTGCAGAAAAAAGGCCTATATGCTGAGTTTGCGCCTCCGCCATCAGATCCTTCCGACTAATCTCTTGGAGCAGTTGCCTTGAGGGTGAAAAATCATCAGGACGGCTCCGGAAAACATAGATCCCATGCCTTCCCACCGCCCACCGCAGGGATGACATGCCTCCCGAAGCCTGCGCAATACCCTTAGGAAAGCGTTCCGCGACCGGGAATGCCGAAATCCGACCGGGCAGGGCGCGCGGGACATGGCCAAAATGCGGGGAAGCGCTTGCCAAAGGGACAGACCAAACGCTTGACTTTCAGGGAGGGGCGCTTGCGTTTGCATTCACAGAATGCACTACCCGACTTGAAAGTCAGGCGTTTGGGATGGCCGCGACGCAGGCCGATGATTTTGGCCTTGATTCTTTGGTACTTTCTCATCAAGGAGAAAGGACAGGAACGTGAGCACTTCCAAAAGCGCAGGAGACTGAGGGGCAAGCCCGC
>JBHACT010000114.1:0-36795 GCA_041854745.1 Candidatus Limimorpha sp.
CAATAGATGAAGATTTGCTGAATCTTGCAAAATCCATATTAAATAAGAGTAAAAAATGAATTGGAAAGAGATTTACAAAAGTAAAGTTGTCAATGCTGCCACAGCAATCAAATCCATCAAGGATGGTGACTATGTCGTTTTCTCGGAAACGGCGGGTGTTCCTCAACACATCGCAAAGGCGTTGGTAGAGCACAAGGAGGACTACCATAACGTACACATTTATCACATGCTGACCCTCGGCGAAGGCGGCTACATGGCCCCCGAATGCTACGGCCACTTCCACCACATCACCAATTTCGTAGGCGCCAACTCAAGAAAAGCACTGACCGACCAGCAAGGCGACTTCCTGCCCTGCTATTTCAAGGACGTGCCTGACATGTTAGGCGAGGCTTTCCCTGTTGACGTTGCCGTCGTTCAGGTCACCCCTCCCAACGAAGAAGGCTATTGCAGCTTCGGCGTTTCGTGCGACTATGCCAAGGCTGCCGCTCAAAAGGCCAAGGTGGTCATTGCCGAAACCAATGAGGTAGTGCCTTTCACCATGGGACCCGAAAACAAGATACATGTTTCGGAAATCGACTACATTGTGCCTTGCGCCTACCTGCTGCCGGAAATCCCCAATCCGGTCATCACCGATGTGGAACGCAACATCGGTAAAAACTGCGCTTCGCTGATTCAGGACGGAGCCACCTTGCAACTCGGCATTGGTGCCATCCCCGACGCCGTGCTGCTATTCCTGAAAGACAAGAAAGACCTCGGCATCCATACTGAGATGTTCTCCGACGGCGTCATCGACCTCGTCAAAGCCGGCGTCATCAACGGAAAGAAAAAAACATTGCACCTCGGTAAACTCATTTCCACGTTTATCATGGGAACAAGAAAGATATACGATTTTGTCGATAACAACCCCGACGTGGAGCTTTATCCCGTTGATTATGTCAACGACCCGTGGATTATCGGCAAAAACGACAACATGGTGTCCATCAACTCCTGCATCGAAGTCGATTTGATGGGACAGGTGGCATCGGAAACCATTGGATACAAACAGTTCAGCGGAACCGGCGGACAGGTCGATTACGTGCGCGGCGCAGCCCTTTCGAAAGGCGGCATCTCCATCATGGCCATGCCCTCTACAGCGGCCAAGGGGAAAGTCTCCAGAATCGTGCCCCTGCTCGCCGAAGGCGCTGCTGTGACCACTTCGAGAAACGACGTGGACTATGTGGTGACCGAATACGGCATTGCCAAGCTGAAAGGAAAAACATTGCGCCAACGGGCACAAAACCTAATCAATATCGCTCATCCCGATTTCAAGGAAGAGCTTCAGAACGAATACATTAAAAGATTTGGAAAATGATAATGTTTAATTTGAAAACCAAGATCAGCAAGTTCAACACTTTTGCTGACTTTGCCAAAGAGTTTAATCTCAACGCAAGAGACCTTGTCATCACACAGTCCTTTCTGTATGATCCCTTCATGAAAGACCTCCAACTGCCTTGCCATTTCGTGATGCAAGAGAAATACGGCAACGGAGAGCCTTCCGATGAAATGATGAACAGCATCTTAGCCGACATTCAGAATGTTGACTACGACAGGGTGATTGGCGTGGGCGGCGGTACCGTCATCGACATCTCCAAGATTTTTGCACTGAAAGGTGTGAAGGATGTGACGGACGCTTTTGAACACAAAATCCCGATTGTCAAGGAAAAATCATTGGTCATCATCCCCACCACATGCGGTACGGGAAGCGAAGTCACCAACATTTCGATTGCCGAAATCAAGTCGAAGCACACCAAGATGGGTCTTGCCGATCCGGCTATCTTGGCCGACGATGCCGTCCTCATCCCTGAAATGCTGAAGGGACTGCCTTTCAAGTTCTACGTGTTCAGCGCCATCGACGCCTTGATTCACGCCATGGAATCCTACCTCTCGCCCAAGGCCAATCCCTATACCAAGATGTTCTCAAAGGAAGCCATCTACATGATTACCAAGGTATTCATGGGTATTGCCGAGAAAGGCCCCGACTATCGTTTCGAGAATTTTGAAGACATGATCATCGCCAGCAACTTTGCCGGTGTCGCTTTCGGCAATGCCGGCGTGGGCGCGGTTCATGCCTGTTCCTATCCCTTGGGCGGCAACTACCATGTTCCTCACGGCGAATCCAACTACCAGTTCCTGACGGAAGTCTTCAAGCTGTATTTCCGCAAGAACCCGAACGGAGCCATCAAGAACCTCAACCTCATTCTGATTGACGCCTTGAAGTTAGGAAAAGAGTGCGTGGAAAACCAAGCCCTCATCTACGATAAGATCGACGAACTGCTGAACCAGCTCACCAAGAAGAACAAGCTGAGTTTCTACGGCATGAAGCCCGAGGAAATCGACGGATTCACCGACAGCGTGCTGGCCACCCAGCAGCGTTTGCTGGCCAACAACTACGTGCCTTTGTCGAGAGAAGAAATAAGAAGCATCTATAAATCATTATATTAACAATAAATTCAATCAACATGACCGCAATTGAAGAAATTAAGGGAATGATTGACAAGGCGCGGAAGGCTCAGGCCATATACTGTACACGCTTTGATCAAGACGATGTCGACAACACCGTGAAACTTGTCACCCGTGCCATTTTCGACCATGCCGAAGAACTGGCCAAAATGGCAGTTGAAGAAACGCAAATGGGCGTTTACGAAGACAAAGTATCGAAAAACCGCAACAAGTCAAAAGGCGTTTGGTACGACTTGAAAGGCAAGAAATCGATGGGTATCTTAAGCATCGACGAGCGTACCGGCCTGATCGAAATCGCCAAACCTATCGGTGTTGTGGCGGGAGTGGTGCCGATGACCAATCCCATCGTTACCCCCATGTCGAAGATTTCCTTCGCTCTGAAAACCAAAAACGCCATTATCATTTCTCCTCACCCCAAAGCCAAGGAATGTTCCACCAAGGCCGTGAGATACATTATTGAAGCCATTGCCGGAATGGAAGTTCCGGAAGGCATGGTACAAATCGTGGAAGAGCCCACTTTGGAGAAAACCCAAGCCCTGATGAGCCTTTGCGATGTGACCGTGGCTACTGGCGGCATGCCTATGGTGAAGTCGGCCTACTCATCCGGTAAACCTTCCTTCGGTGTGGGCGCCGGCAACGTGCAGGTAATCCTCGACCGAAATATCGAATATGATTTGGCGATACGGAAAATCATCACCGGACGCTCGTTCGACAACGGTATCATTTGCTCTGGAGAACAAAGCTTCATCTATCCTCAGGAAGCCCATGATGAAATCATGAAAGCATGTAGGGACAACGGTGCCTATGTCGCCAACGCCGACGAGCGTGAAAAGGTGATCAATGCCATTTTTGAAGACGGGCACACAGCGCGAGATGTTGTGGGACAATCGGCGCAATGTATTGCCGCGAAGGCGGGTATCCGTATTCCTGAAAATTGCAAGGTCATCGTGCTGGAGTCGAACGGCAGCTTTGGGCCTAATGATCCGATAAGCAAAGAAAAGATGTGCCCCGTGTTGGCTGCATTCCCTTACCAGTATTTCGACCAAGCCATCGAAATTGCCCAAACCAACCTCTCGTTTGAAGGAAATGGGCATACCGCAGGTTTGCATTCCAACAATCAGGCCAACTTTATCAAAGCCGGTACCGAGCTTTCCGTTTCGCGCCTCATCGCGAACGCCATTTGTGCCACCACAGCAGGCGGCTCTATCCAAAACGGACTGCCTGTTACCAACACACTTGGCTGCGGAAGCTGGGGCAACAACTCCATCTCGGAAAACTTCACCTACAAACATCTGTTGAACATCACCCGTGTCGCACCCCTGTCAAGCAGGATTCAAGTGCCGACCGACGAAGAAATCTGGAGATAGGATTAATTTGCAATCCGGCTGAAAGATTTGGGAGTATGTCTCGTTTTGGGCATGCTCCCTTTTTTATCCGTATTACAGTTTCCAACCTTGCTGAAATTGACTTAACACAAATTCAGGGTGCCGCGGACTGCCATAGGAGAGCGCATATTTATGTCAACTTCAAGTTTGTGTTTGGCTGCGGTTCTTTCGACGGTTTCTCCAACTCTTCTTTCAAATACTTTGCCGTATAGCTATCCTTACACTTGACAATCTCTTCCGGTGTGCCTTGGCAGACGATGTTCCCGCCACGGTCGCCGCCCTCGGGGCCCATGTCGATGACCCAATCCGCCATTTTGATGACATCCATGTTGTGCTCGATGATGAGCACGGTGTTGCCCTTGTCCACCAGTTTGTTCAACACGCTCATCAATACTTTGATGTCCTCGAAATGCAGGCCTGTGGTGGGTTCATCGAGCACATAGAGCGTTTTTCCTGTGTCGCGTTTGGCCAATTCGGTGGCTAATTTAACGCGCTGTGCCTCGCCGCCACTGATGGTGGTGGAGGCTTGGCCAAGGGTCAGGTAACCTAAGCCGACATCCTTTAAAGTCTTGATTTTCTGTACGATGATTGGGATATTCTCGAAAAACTCCACAGCCTCGTTGATGGTCATGTTCAGCACATCGTTGATGGACTTGCCCTTGTAGCGTACCTCAAGCGTCTCGCGGTTGTAGCGTTTGCCTTGGCATTCCTCGCACATCACCGACACATCGGGCAGGAAGTTCATTTCGATGACGCGCACACCTGCGCCCTTACAAGCCTCGCAACGGCCGCCTTTCACATTGAAAGAGAAACGCCCCGCCTTGTAGTTCCTGATTTTCGACTCGGGCAACTCACCGTAGAGCTTGCGGATGTCGTCGAATACCTTGGTGTAGGTGGCCGGATTGCTGCGTGGCGTGCGCCCGATGGGAGCTTGGTCGATTTGGATGATCTTGTCGATTTTTTCCAAGCCTTTAATGCTGTCGTAAGGCAGGGGCTCTTTCACGGAACGGTAGAACTTTTGGCTAAGGATGGGGGAGAGGGTCTCATTAATTAAGGAGGACTTGCCCGAGCCGCTCACACCCGTCACGCAAACCATCACGCCGAGGGGCAGTGCCAAGTTGACACTCTTCAGGTTGTGGCCTTTGGCACCTTTGATGGTGATGAAGTTGCCGTCAAAGGGCTTGCGCCGTTCCTTTGGCACTTCGATTTGGCATTTGCCGTTGAGGTAGTCGCAGGTGATGGAGTGGGCGTTCTTGGTCTCGACCGGCGTGCCCGCAAACACCACTTCTCCGCCATGTCTTCCTGCGCCGGGGCCGATGTCCACCAAATAGTCCGCGTTGAGCATGGTTTCCTTGTCGTGTTCCACCACGATGACGGAGTTGCCGATGTCGCGCAACTCTTTCAAAGATTCAATAAGTTTTTGATTGTCACGCTGATGTAATCCGATACTTGGCTCGTCAAGGATGTATAGGACGCCTGTCAGTTGCGAGCCGATTTGCGTGGCCAGACGGATACGCTGCGCTTCACCTCCCGAGAGCGAAGCTGCCGGACGGTTCATGTTCAGGTAGTCGATACCGATGTCCAAAAGAAAATGCACGCGCTTGTGGATTTCACGGAGGATTTCCTTGGCGATGTCGTTTTGTCTGTCAGTGAGATGAGTAGGCAGTTCGTCGATCCATTTTCCGAGGCTGAGTGTATCCATATTGGCCACTTCGGCTATGTTTTTCCCGTCGATACGGAAATATTGTGATTCCTTTTTCAGCCTTGTACCGCCACAGAGGGGGCAGGTTACATGGTTCATGAACGAGCCTGCCCATCGTGTGATGGAGGCGGAAGCTTCTTCGTTGTTTTGGTCTTCGATGAAGTTGATGATACCCTCGAAGTTGATTTTGATGGTCGAGGTGATACCCAAGGTCTCCCGTTTTACATCGAAGGTCTCGTTGGTACCATAGAGGATGACATCCAGAGCTTCTTCGGAGAGGTCATTCATGGGAGTGTCAAGGGTGAAACCGTATTTCAGGCCAATGGCTTCCAGTTGCTTGAATATCCAACTGCCGGCCTTGTATTCGCCTGCTGGTGCCAAGCCGCCCTTGCGGAGGCTGAGCTTGGGGTTGGGGATGAGTTTTTCCTTGTCGACGACGGCGATTTCGCCCAAGCCGTTACATTTGGGGCAGGCACCGTAGGGCGAGTTGAACGAGAAAGTGTTGGGCTCGGGGTCTTCGTAGGAGAGGCCCGTGGTGGGGCACATCAGCAAGCGGCTGAAGTAGCGCAACTGTTGGCTATCGTTGTCGAGCACCATCAGCAGGCCCTTGCCGTAGCGGAAGGCGGTCTGCACCGATTTCTTGATGCGCGTGAGCGAGTCTTCATGTGCTTCGATACGGTCAACGACGATTTCAATGTCGTGGGTCTTATAACGGTCCACCATCATGCCAAACTCAATCTCGCGCATTACACCGTCCACGCGCACACGGGTAAAGCCTGCTTGGCGGATGTGTTCGAACAACTCTCTGTAGTGGCCTTTTCGGCCTCTGATGGTCGGTGCGAGAATGCTGATGCGCTTGCCATCGAACTCCTTCATGATCAGGTCAGTGATTTGCTCTTCGGTGTAACGCACCATCTTATCGCCTGTGTTATAGGAATAGGCCTCGCCGACACGGGCATAGAGCAGTCGCAGGAAGTCGTATATTTCGGTGATGGTGCCTACAGTGGAGCGCGGGTTCTTGTTCACCGATTTCTGCTCGATACTGATGACAGGGCTTAACCCAGTAATCTTGTCCACATTGGGTCGCTCCATGTTGCCGATAAACTGCCGCGCGTATGCCGAGAAGCTCTCCATGTAACGGCGTTGTCCCTCGGCATAGATGGTGTCGAACGCCAACGACGACTTGCCGCTTCCGCTGATGCCCGTAATGACCACCAAAGCATTGCGCGGAATGGATAAGTCGATGTTTTTCAGGTTATTCTCTCGTGCACCGAGGATTTCAAGGGTTTTATCTTCTGAAAACTCATTCATTAATCCGATGTTTTTTGACTATCACTTTGACTATCATTTTTAACTGTCCTATTGCCTATCGAAAACAGCACCTGCCCAGTGCCCCGTTTTTGCAGGGCCTTCCCAATAAAGTTCGGTCAAAGTATTGATTTTTTTAATTTCACGATACACGGTAGCTTTTGATAATGAAAGTTTTGCGGCTATTGATGTCGCCGAAATCCGATGATTACCGTGGATGAGCATCACTATCTTTTTTTGCCTTTCATTAAGTGTCTTTTGACTATCACTTTGACTGTCATTTTGACTATCAAAATGCCTATGGAAAATGATAGTGACTGTATTCTCTCCCAATCTATATTCAGGATCAGCCACATGTTGTGCCTCACACAAATCCATCATACGCTTTACGCCCGATCCCCAACTCTCCAAATAAGTTGTCAGATAAAGAACTTGGGCAATCTTTATGTTGTATGGAAAAGAATCGTGCTGCAACTTTATGTTTTCAGGTGTAAGTTGAGCAGGGAAACGACCAGGGTTGACAATCTCAACTCTATTGGCATAAACGGCCAAACTTACCGAAGCCCTTAGATTGACATAGTCCCGATGGCACAAGGCGTTGATTAAGGCTTCACGCAAGGCCTCGGCGGGAATCTCCAGTTGCTCCTCTCGACGCATCCCGACAATCTTTCCGGCGAGCCTCAAATTGCGGAAACAAAACGCCGTGCCAGCGTCCAACAGATCAAAAAAATTGCCTGTTTGACGCTTGTTGTCCAAAAACTCGTTTTTGTCGTTTCCTTTGAAGCAGGCCATTCGCAAAAGCAGCTGAGGGTAAGTGTCAGTATTTTTCCCAAACAACATTACCGCTGCATGGGTTGGTTTCCCGTCTTTCAGTAGCTTCAGTTTGCTCAAAAGCGTTTCCACCGTTGCACCTTCCGCTGATGCGCTGATGCGGCCACCGGCAATGCCCAAACGCACTGCATTCCTGATGCGTTCCTCATCCATGTCGTCAAGAGTCACGCCTTTTGCTATTTGGTCATCCCAAGCAAAATCGTGAGGCCGCGCTGCCTTCAGTCGATCCACAAACATCTCTCTCGGCATTTCCTTGGTAACGCTTTCCACGCGATAATACGGGCATTTGTGGTAGGTGTATGGCTCCATACCCCAAACCCATTTTTCAAAACGCATGATAATCAATTGCTTGCCATTGCCGTCAGGTATGTCCACATACTCCACTTCAATATCCAAGGCGGGTTCCAAGTGGGTCAACGCTTGCGCTATTTCTCTCCTTGTGTTCTCTGTCACATCTTGCCCCAACACTTTCAGGGTAGTGGGAGCGACTCCGAATATCAACCAACCGCCATCAGTGTTGAGGAAGGCGCAGGCCGTCTTCATTCCATCCTTCAGCTCGCCCGTGGTCTTCTTTAATTCCAAGTTGCGGTTCTCATCTTTGTTTACCAGTATCTCAATGTCTTTGATTGTCATAATGGCCGTGCTTTTTCCGACGGCAAAGTTACAACTTTTCCCCAATTCAGTAAACTTGCCATAGTCCTTAACTATGGAGCGGTTTTCAATAGTCCTTGGCAAAAGCAGACGCCCAAGCTATGGTCATATCTCATCCCGCCCCCCTCATCTTCCCATGCGTTTTCGCATATTTTCCCGTTGGGATTTTGATCTCATAGCTATTGCCTGCCGAAATTGTCAATGAATTGGAGCGTAGCCAAGGGTTGAAATACTTCAGCATCTTGAGGTTGGTGCCTTGCTCGTAGGCGAAATCCGCCAAACTCGGGATGGATTCTGTGACGGTGACGGTTTTGGTCTCGTAGGGACGATACCAGCCGTTATTGCTGATTTGGAAGCCATATTTCTCCGGGTTTTCGGTGATGAGCTTCAGGGCAAGGATGCGGAATATGTAGCGTTGGGTCTCTTCGGGCAGGAGCATGTCATAGTACGAATCCACGCGCTGCTCTTCCTGAGTCCTGCTGACGCGCCCGTTGCCGCAGTTGAAGGCCGCTGCCGCCAAGGTCCAGCTGCCAAACTTTCCGTAGGATGATTTAAGGTACTTGCAGGCGGCAACGGTTTCTTTCTCCACATTGTAGCGCATGTCCACTTCCTTGTTGATTTCAAGGTTGTATTCCTTGCCGGTGCCTTCAAGGAACTGCCAAAAGCCAACCGCCTTGGATGGTGAGACGGCGTTGGTGAGCGAACTCTCAATCATGGCGAGGTATTTGAAATCTTCGGGAAGGCCGTGTTTTTCCATGATGGATTCCATGATGGGAAACCAGCGCGAGCTGCGTTTCAGCAGCAGCAGGGTACCAGAGTGAAGATACGAGTTGACTATCAGTTCCCGCTCAAGACGCTCTCTGACATAGAAAAGGTCAAGAGGCACTTCCTCGCCACAGAAAGTCATGGATTCTGGCAACTCGATGTCGTGGGTGATGTGGTCGATTTGGTCGAAGGAAAGGAATTCGTGGTTTGTGCCTTCGTAGGTCTCCATTTGTTCGTCGTTGGATTGGGCCAATGCAATCGTAAGGGCTGCGGTAACACCTATTAATATAATAGCCATGCCGCAGGCCAAGAGGAGGTTTCTTGTTTTCATGTTCAGCTTATGTGTATGATTTGTTTTCAAATGATAATTCCGTATTGTTTGCTTGGCCGTTCCGTCGCTTCGTGTCATTACGAACGAAGCGAAGTCATCCATAGATGAAGCAGGTCCTTCGGAAGGCTTCATTGTGTCTCTTCGCCATGCTGCGAAACTTGCTAACTCTTACTTCATTCTTCCCTTTCAAAAAGGCGTAACAAAATCCTTGAACATTATGGAGACCTTGTCTTTCT
The DNA here is from genome assembly GCA_041854745.1 of Candidatus Limimorpha sp. GTDB lineage: Bacteria > Bacteroidota > Bacteroidia > Bacteroidales > F082 > Limimorpha. The sequence goes on from JBHACT010000114.1 coordinate 9,709, forward strand.
CCGCCATGATCGGATTCTCAATGCCCCAGTTGATATTCAAGTCGGGGTCGTCCCATCGCAGGCTGCCTTCCGAGGCCTTGTTGTACACATTAGTGCATTTGTAGGCGAACACCGAGAGGTTTTCTAAGCACAAGAATCCATGAGCAAAACCTTCAGGAATCCAAAACATGGACTTGTTGTCCTCTGTCAGCAGCACCGACTCCCACTGCCCGTAGGTCGGCGATCCTTTCCTCAGGTCAACCGCGACATCCATCACGGCACCTCTCACTACGCGCACTAACTTGCCTTGGGCAAAGGGCGGTTTCTGGAAATGCATCCCGCGCAACACGCCTTTCATCGACTGCGACTCGTTGTCCTGCACAAAGTTCATATCCAAGCCATGTTCGGCGAAGCGCACTTTGTTGTAACTTTCGAAGAAATAGCCGCGCTCGTCGTGGAACACATCAGGCTTGATGACCAACAGGTCTTTTATTTTTGTTTCAATGATTTCCATTATGTCACTATTGGTAGAGACGCGATTAATCGCGTCTCTACAAAAACCAAATAATTATAAATGAACACATTCGTTAAACGCCGCCGCCGCCGCCTCCATAATGCCTTCCGACATGGTGGGGTGGGGGAATAGGGCATGGATGATGTCTTCGCCTTTGGCACCGAGTTCGCGGCACAAAACGGCAGCGGCCACCATCTCGGTCACATTGTCGCCCACCATGTGGCAGCCTAACCAGTCGCCCGTCTTGGCATCGAAAACAACCTTGATGAAGCCGTCGCGATTGCCGGCAGCCGTGGCTTTGCCCGAAGCAGTAAAGGGGAACTTGCCTACTTTTACCTCATAGCCCGCAGCGATAGCCTTGGCCTCGCTCAAGCCGACAGAGGCGATTTCGGGCGTGGTGTAGGTGCAGCCGGGGATGTTGTTGTAATTCAGCGGCTTGGGATTAAGGCCGCAGAGCTTCTCCACGCAGATGATGGCTTCGTGGTCGGCTTTGTGCGCCAAGGCGGGGCCGTGAACAATATCGCCGATGGCGTAAATGCCCGGCACATTGGTGCGGTAGTAGTCGTCCACGATGATTTTGCCGCGTTCGGCTGTGACACCGATTGCTTCAAGACCAAGGTCGTCGATGTTGGTCTGCACGCCCACGGCGGAGAGCACAATGTCGGCCTCTACGGTCTTCTCGCCCTTCTTGGTGCTGATGGTGCACACGCATTTCTCGCCGGTGGTGTCTACATGGGTCACCGAAGCTTCGGTCATCACGGTCATTTTCAACTTCTTGAAAGCGCGTTCCACTTGTTTTGAGACTTCCTCGTCCTCGTTCGGGACCACATTGGGCAGAAACTCCACCAAGGTTACCTTCACGCCCATTGAAGTGAAGAAGAAGGCAAACTCGGATCCGATGGCGCCGGAGCCGACCACGACCATGCTTTCGGGCAGTTTGTCGAGGACGAGGGCCTGACGGTAGCCGATGATCTTCTTTCCGTCGATGGGTAGGGCGGGTAGCTCACGCACGCGTGAACCCGTGGCCAAGATGATGTGCTCGGCTTCGTGCAATGTAACATTACCCTCGGCACTGGCTACTTCCACCTGCTTGTCAGCGGTTAGCCTGCCGTAGCCGGCGACGACTTCCACATTGTTCTTTTTGAGCAGGTATTGCACGCCCTTGCTCATGGTGTCGGCCACACCGCGACTACGGGCCACAACGGCTTCCATGTTGGGCTTCACTTCGCCTTCCACCTTGATACCGTAGTTCTCGGCATGATTAATATAGGTATAGACCTGTGCGCTCTTCAGCAGGGCCTTGGTCGGGATGCAGCCCCAGTTGAGGCAGACACCCCCAACTTCGGCCTTTTCGACCACGGCCACTTTCTTTCCCAATTGTGATGCTCTGATGGCAGCCACATAGCCTCCCGGGCCGCTGCCGATAACGATGACGTCGTATTTCATTTCTGTGTGTATTATAGTTTTTCTATTGAAACCGCGAAATTACGAAAAATTCTCAGATTCTGATCCGTTGCCAAGCTTTGGATTCTCATTAATGGTTTCTTCATCGGGCTGGTTTTTTCGTTTTTGTTCGCTAATCCATCTGATGACCTTAGCCAGCAAGAACCAAAGCACAAAGAATGCCACCACGCCGATGACCCATACTATCAATAATTTGGTAACCATTTTATTTCGTTTTCGGGTGCAAAGGTAATAAAATAGGTGAGGCGACAAGGATTTTGTTGACCAAATTCGTCGGTTAGCTTGTCCGATTGCGATATAATCTCGAAAAATACTCGCATGTTTTTGAAATCATGTTTAGTTTTACCGCATTGAACCAAAAAAACATCGTGTCCTCTATGTTCATGATGGCGTTTACGGAACTTCCTATTTCTCTTATTACGCGGGTTGTATCATCGAAGACATTGGACCAAAGCCTTTTTTCCAACAGAAATCTATTGGAATTGAATTACAAGCCCGACACTTCGTATCGGGGTGTGTATCTATAATGGTTTTTCCCTACGGGAATTTATGTGGAGACGCGCTACGGCACGCCTCTACTGTGAATTGTTCGCCTTTTCTTGAAACTTCGTATTGGGGTGTGTTCTGGTTGTCCTTTCAGGGCTTTGCTTGGGTTGCTGCGGGGTATGGTTAGGGTAATCCCGTTAGGGATTTTCGCTTGGTAAAACCTAACAATCAATCTCCTGCATCCCGTAGGGATGCGCCCATCTTGAGTTGCCTATCAATGTGAGTTCGACAGTGCTGTGTCGCGTGTATAATATCCTGATACATACATACATACATACGCGCCAAAAAAATAATGGCAAAAAAACTTGTCGTATCGAAAAAACTTACATAACTTTGCGGCGAATTGAACGGATTGCCCAATGGGACTTCGGCAACCGTTCGGTTCAAAGTATTGTCAACCAAGAAAAACAGGAAGTCCCCGCAAAACTAATAGCTATGAAAAAAACATTTATCATCATCGCAACCCTGCTTGCTGCTTCCTTGGGTTTGCAAGCACAGCAAACATGGCCCATGCCCGGGGCCGAATGGACTTATTGTCTATACACCGAATTGGGCGAATGTTACGCCAAAGAGGTTTGGCGCGTGTCGGGCGACAGCCTGATTGGCAACAAAACATACAATGTAATCCAACCGATGGATTCTTTGGGATACCCTGTTGCCAATTCCGGGAAAATGCTTCTCACTCGTTATGAGAACGATACGGTTTATCGTTTCGTGGGCGGAAAGGAATATCTATATTTCTCTTTCAACCTTAATGAGGGCGATGTGTTCACCACATTCCGATCGGCTGGGTGGGGTGCAAACGGTGTTCCCAACTATGGGAACGATTCCACTTGTACTGCTCAAAAACCATTGAGGGTGGTACGAAAGACGGAAACCCAACTTGGAGGCCTCGCTTTGAATGAATATTTGGTGGAAGATACCTTGTTTGAAGCGTTGTATCAAATTGAAGGTCAGCACAAATACTGGAATATTGCGGATCGCCTTGGCCCCATCGACACCTATCCGCTAATTGATATAAAAGAAAATGGCTTTTATGACGGCGGAAGCGAGGTTGAATGCCATTATTTAGTTTGCTCGCCTATTGCTTACTTGTCAGCCTACCGTGATGACGGTTTTGAGCAGGTTTGGTATGTTTGCCATCCGACTGCGTTGAACGAAAATGTTGGCAATAATAGAATAACGCTATACCCCAATCCGGCATCAAACCTCGTTCGCATTGAAGGTGTGGACACTGTAGAAGTTCAAGTGTACAATGCTTTGGGACAGTTGGTTATGTCTGAGCAAGGCACGAATGAAATTGGCGTTGTGGACCTGCCCAAAGGTATCTATCTGCTTGTCGTCAAGAACAAGAACGGCCTCGCCGCAACATTGCGGATGACAGTAGATTAGGACTAAATGGGGATTGTTTTGGGAGAACATTTACCATATTAATTATATGGTTTCGTGTGAGCCTCAGGGGTTGCACGAAACTTTTTTTGTCGGTATGTTGCACAGCATTACAAAATGTTTTATCTTTGCACCAGAATTAAAATTTAATCACCATGAATTACGATGCAAATCCCGTCAAAATCAAGTTTGACAACGAAACACTAAAGCAACGCATCCTTGTTCTGATGGAGGAACGCGAATCTACTAATGGCATCACTTTCGTCAACCTTTGCTACCAACTTCGCCAGATGGCCATCCAAGAGCACATGGTGAGCGATGCCGAGAACACCACCTACACCAATGACGAACTTGCTCCTGAAGACCAAGTTCGTGTGAGCCGTGTCCTGTGGGAACTCATTTGGAGCCATAAGATTTTCATTCTCTTCGGACGAAGCGAATTGCTCGGTTTGAGCAACGGTGAGGACCGTTTTGTGAAGTATTGAGGCTACTTTTTTCGCCCCTAAGGCGTCTTTTTCGGCAAAATCGAGTCGGGAAAGACGCTTTTTCTATACATAATATGGCATTTGCAAATGATTTAAATCATTGAAATTCAATAATATAAACAGGCGTTCCAAATTTTTTCATGAAAATTTTGAAAAAAGTGCGCTGCGTATTGAAAAAAGCTGTACTTTTGCACCCGCTGAATTGAATGAGGGCTTGCCCTTGAAAATGATATAGTTAAGGAACCTGATAAGTTAAACGTGATAGGTTTCTACACAAAGTGACGGAAAACAAGCGTAAAAAGTGTCACAGAGTGGGTTTATCAACTTCTAAGCCGTTCGTGGCTTAGTGTGTTCCCTTGACTACATCTCGAAAAGTGCTACCCTCGGCCAGTTTGGTATGAGTTTGTAAACAATTCCTAATCAACGGATTAAATAAATAACAAATTAACCTAACGAATTAAAAATGCCGACTATTCAACAATTAGTGCGCAAAGGGCGCAAAAAATTGGTCTATCAGAGCAAGTCGCCTGCATTGGATGCCAGCCCACAACGTCGTGGTGTGTGCGTGCGTGTTTACACGACGACCCCCAAAAAGCCTAACTCAGCAATGCGTAAGGTTGCCAGGGTTCGTCTGACCAACCAAAAGGAGGTCAACGCCTACATCCCCGGCGAGGGTCACAACCTGCAGGAGCACTCTATCGTTATGATCAGAGGAGGTCGTGTCAAGGATTTGCCGGGTGTGCGTTATCACATCATCCGTGGTGCATTAGACACCTCGGGCGTTGAAGGCCGCCGCCAGCGCAGATCGAAATACGGTGCTAAACGACCCAAACAAGCCGCAAAGAAATAAGATTAGTCAAAACAGAAAGACTTAAAAGACATGAGAAAAGCTAAACCAAAGAAGAGAATTATCCTTCCCGACCCGAAGTACGGCGATGTTCAGGTTACGAAATTCGTGAACAACATCATGCTGGAGGGCAAGAAGAATTTGGCTTATCAGATTTTCTACGAAGCAATGGACATCGTTGAAAGTAAGCTCAGCGAAAATCCAGTTGAGGTGTGGAAGAAGGCCTTGGCCAATGTCACTCCCCAAGTGGAAGTAAGAAGCCGTCGTATTGGTGGTGCTACCTTCCAGATTCCTTCAGAAATCCGTCCTGCCCGTAAGCAGAGCATCGGTATGAAGAACCTGATTGGCTATGCCCGCAAACGTCACGAGAAATCGATGGCCCTGAAGCTCGCTTCGGAAATCATGGCAGCTTACAAGGAAGAAGGTTCTGCATTCAAGAGAAAAGAAGAAATCCATAGAATGGCAGACGCCAACAAGGCGTTCTCGCATTTCAGATTCTAATCAGAAGAGATCAAAAAGTATGCAAAACGGACAGGAAAATATGATGAATCCTCTCAGCCTCACGCGTAATATCGGCATCATGGCACACATCGACGCCGGTAAGACGACGACGACTGAGCGTATCCTCTATTATACTGGCCGTAGTCATAAAATAGGTGAAGTCCACGACGGCGCCGCCACCATGGATTGGATGGTACTGGAGCAAGAGCGTGGCATTACCATCACTTCTGCTGCAACAACGGTGTTCTGGCACCTTGACAAAGAGGCCTACAAGATCAATATCATTGATACTCCCGGACATGTCGATTTCACCGTTGAGGTGGAACGCTCACTGCGCGTGCTGGATGGCGCCATCGCCATCTTCTGCGCCGTCGGCGGTGTCGAGCCTCAGTCAGAAACCGTATGGCATCAAGCCAACAAATACAATGTCCCGCGTATCTGCTATGTCAACAAGATGGACCGTGCGGGCGCCGATTTTTATAAGGTGATGGACCAAATCCGCGAGAGGCTCCACGCTACTCCGATTGCCGTCCAGTTGCCCATCGGTGCCGATGACGACTTCATCGGTGTGGTTGACCTGATTAGGAATAAGGCATACGCTTGGGAAGAAGTGGACAATGGTTCCGTGTTCGACGAGATTGAAATCCCCGATGACATGAAGGACATGGTTGCGGAATACCGCACCCGCCTCATTGAGGGAGCCGTCGAAAACGACGAGGGGTTACTCGAGAAGTATATGGAAGACCCTGACAGCATCACCGAAGCCGAACTCATCGGGCAAATCCGCAAGGCTACGCTTGACCTTAGCATTTGCCCCGTTTTGTGCGGCTCTTCATTCAAGAACAAAGGCGTGCAGCCCTTGCTTGACGCAATCGTCAGCTACCTGCCCAGCCCCTTGGACATTGATGCGGTGAAAGGCACCAACCCCAAGACCGAACAAGAGGAAATGCGCAATGCTGACCCCAAGGAGCCTTTCTGCGCCTTGGCGTTCAAGATTGCCACCGACCCCTTCGTTGGCAAGCTTTGTTTCTTCCGGGTCTATTCCGGAACGCTGAAAGCCGGCGAAATGGTACTTAACGTGTCGACAGGCAAGCGCGAGCGCATTGCCAAGATTGTTCAGATGCATGCCAACAAGCAAATCCCGCTCGATCAGATTTCGGCAGGCGACATTGGTGCCGCCGTCGGGTTCAAGTTGATCCGCACGGGCGACACACTGACGGTCGAAAACAAACCGTTGGTGCTCGAAAACATCAAGTTTCCCGAGCCCGTGGTCAATATTGCCGTTGAACCAAAAGTTACGGCAGACTTAGACAAGCTCGATCAGTCCTTGGCCAAATTGGTCGAGGAAGATCCTACGCTTTTTGTGCACACTGATGAGAACTCGGGCCAGACCATATTGTCAGGCATGGGCGAACTTCACCTTGACATCATCATGGACCGCCTCAAGAGAGAGTTTGGCGTTGAAGTCAACTCGGGCCGTCCTCAGGTCGCATATAAGGAAGCCTTTACTCAAACAATTCAGCATCGTGAAGTCTATAAAAAACAGACCGGAGGAAAAGGTAAGTTTGCCGATATCGAGTTCACCATGGGCCCTGCCGATGAGGGCGTGCAGGGATTGCAGTTTGTCGATGAAGTCAAGGGTGGTGTCATCCCCCGCGAGTTTATCCAAGCCACGGAGAAAGGATTCAAAGGAGCCTTGACCAACGGCGTACTGGCCGGATTTCCGGTTGAGAACCTGAAAGTAACCCTTACCAACGGGTCGTTCCATCCGGTTGATAGCGATGCTCTCTCTTTTGAGTCGGCAGCGCATATTGCCTTCAAAGAGGCCGGTCTCATAGCTGGCGCTGTCTTGATGGAACCCATCATGAGGGTTGAAATCCATTGCCCCGACGAAAACCTCGGTGACGTCACGGGCGATTTGAACAAGAAGAGATCAATACTGCGTGAAGTCAATGCCGACATTGGTTTCCAGGTTGTCAGGGCAGACGTGCCGTTGTCTGAGATGTTCGGATACATCACCCAGCTTCGCTCGCTGTCGTCGGGCCGTGCCACTTTCAACATGGAGTTGAGCCACTACGCCCCCGTTCCCGAAGTCATTGCCGACGTGGTAATCAAAAAGGCAAAAGGACTATTATTCATTTAAGCAAACAATTCAATAAAAATAATTATTGTGAGCCAGAGAATTAGAATCAAATTGAAGTCGCACGATCATAACTTGGTTGACAAATCGGCCGAAAAGATCGTTAAAACCATTAAGTCGACTGGAGCCATCGTCAGCGGTCCTATTCCGTTGCCGACCAACAAGAAGATCTACACGGTCTTGCGTTCGACCTTCGTCCACAAGAAATCGAGAGAGCAGTTCGAGCTTTCGACCTACAAGCGTTTGCTCGACATCTACAACTCGACTTCTCAGACGATCGACGCACTGATGAAGCTGGAGCTCCCCAGCGGTGTGGAAGTAGAAATCAAATTGTAATTAAACCTATCTAGTACAACAAATTAAAAAGCTAAGTAGCATGTCAGGATTACTAGGAAAAAAGATTGGTATGACAAGCATTTATGACGAGGCCGGTAAGATGGTTCCCGTTACTGTCATTGAGGCAGGTCCTTGCGTTGTCACCCAAGTCAGAACGATTGAGAAAGACGGTTACAGCGCTATCCAGTTAGGTTTCGCCGAGAAGAAGGAGAAGAATACCTCCAAGGCCGAGCTTGGTCACTTTGCCAAGGCTGGCACGACTCCTAAGAAACTGGTGCGCGAGTTCTCGCGTTTCGAAGAAGGCCACAGAAAACAGTTAGGCGAAACGCTCACCGTCGATGTGTTCATGGAAGGCGAGTATGTTGATGTCAGTGGCATCAGCAAGGGTAAAGGCTTCCAAGGCGTAGTAAAACGCCATCATTTCAATGGCGTTGGTCAAGCAACTCACGGTCAACACAACCGTTTGAGAAAACCGGGTGCCATTGGTGCTTGCGCTTATCCTGCGAGAGTGTTCAAGGGATTGCGCATGGGCGGCCAGATGGGCAACCATAGGGTGAAAGTGACGAACCTCCTCGTCATGAAGGTGGTTCCCGAAAAGAATTTGTTAGTGGTGAAGGGCGCTGTCCCAGGCCATAATAACGGTTATTTAATGATTGAGAGATGGAGTTAACAGTTTATAACATCAAAGGCGAAGATACTGGCCGCAAGGTTCAGCTGAATGACGACATTTTCGGCATCGAGCCCAACGAGCATGTCATGTATCTGGCAGTGAGACAATACCTGGCCGACCAGCGCCAAGGCACTCACAAGTCGAAGGAACGCAGCGAGTTGTCGGGCAGCACCCGCAAGCTCTTCCGTCAGAAGGGTACGGGCGGTGCACGCCGTGGCGACATCAAGTCACCCCTCCTCAGAGGCGGAGCACGTGTGTTTGGTCCCAAACCGCGCGACTACAGCTTCAAGTTGAACAAGAAAGTGAAAGAGTTGGCCCGCAAGTCGGCTCTGTCGAGCAAGATTACGGATGAGGCCATCATGGTCATCGAGGACTTCAACTTCGAAGCTCCCAAGACCAAGCAGATGATCCAGATCATCGATGCTTTCAAGGCCAATGGCAACAGAAACATGTTCGTGTTCGCCGAGCCGAACAGGAATGTGGTACTCTCCGCCAGAAACATCCAGCGCACCGAGGTTGCGTTGGCTCGCAACTTGAACACTTATGATATTCTGAAAGCCAAGAAGATTTTCCTCACCGAAAGCGCCATCACGCCTATCGTCGAAATCCTTGGTTAATGTTTAACGATTAAAACTCGAGAAAAGATGATTATCATAAAGAAACCCGTCATTACTGAAAAGATGACCGCTATCAGCGAGAAACTGAATAGGTTCGCATTCATCGTCGACAAGGACGCCAACAAGTATCAAATCAAGGACGCCATCGAAAAGCTCTATGATGTGAAGGTTGAGGCCGTCAATACGATGAACTACGCAGGTAAAAAGAAGTCACGTTACACGAAGTCTGGTGCCATCACAGGCAAGACCGCTGCTTTCAAGAAAGCTGTCGTGACATTGAGAGAAGGTTACACAATTGACTTTTATAGCAACATCTGATCATGGCTTTAAAGAAATATAAACCAACGACACCAGGTCAGCGCTTCAAAGTGATTAGCGCATTTGACGAGATTACGACCGACAAACCCGAGAAGTCGTTACTGAGACCCAAGAAGAGAACGGGTGGCCGTAACTCCAGTGGTGAAATGACTGTCCGCTACAGAGGCGGCGGCCATAAGAGAATGTACAGAATCATTGACTTCAAACGCGACAAGGATGGTATTCCGGGCGTTGTGAAGACCATTGAATACGACCCGAACCGTACCGCTCGTATCGCTCTTGTGTTTTACAAGGACGGTGAGAAGCGTTACATCATCGCTCCTGCCGGCTTGAAGGTCGGTCAGGAAATCTACTCTGGCAAGGGTATCCAACCCAATGTGGGCAACACGCTCTATCTGAGCGACATCCCCTTTGGTACCATCGTCCACAACATCGAGCTTCGTCCTGGCCAAGGCGCCAAGATGGCCCGCAGCGCCGGCAGCTATGCCCAACTGATGAGCCGCGATGGCAAGTACGCCATCCTCCGCATGCCCTCAGGCGAAACCCGTATGATTCTCCAAGCTTGCAAGGCTACCATCGGCTCCGTTTCCAATGCCGACCATATCCTTGAGAAGTCTGGCAAGGCTGGCCGTAGCCGCTGGCTCGGTCGCCGTCCGCACACCCGTGGTGTTGTCATGAACCCGGTCGATCACCCGATGGGCGGTGGTGAAGGTCGCGCCTCTGGCGGACACCCGCGCTCACGCAAGGGCTTGCCGGCCAAGGGTTACAAGACCCGCTCACCGAAGGCTGCTTCGAGCAAGTATATCATTGACAGAAGAAAGAAGTAATAATCAGGAAAATCGCATAATACTATGAGCAGATCATTAAAGAAAGGACCATTCATCCACTACAAACTCCTCAAGAGAGTGATGGAAAATGTTGAAAGCGGCAAGAAGACCGTTATCAAAACGTGGTCGAGAGCATCCATGATTTCTCCTGATTTTGTCGGTCAAACAATCGCTGTCCACAATGGCAACAAGTTCATTCCGGTCTATGTGACTGAGAACATGGTGGGCCACAAGTTGGGCGAGTTTGCTCCGACCAGAATTTTCAGAGGTCATGCCGGTAACAAAGATAAAGGTAACAAGTAATATTAGGTAACAATGGGAGCAAGAAAACATAAAAGAGCAGAAGCTTTGAAGGAAGCCCGCAAGAATGTCGCCATCGCTCGTCTGAACGACACCCCGACATCACCTTACAAGATGCGCCTTGTGGCCGACATGATTAGAGGTCAGAAGGTAGAGTTGGCACTGCACTCGTTGCAATACTCGACTAAGGATGCCGCCAAGCCGGTGTATAAGCTGCTCCGTTCGGCCATAGCCAACTGGGAAGCCAAAAACGAAGGCAAGCGCGTTGAAGAAAGCAACCTTTACGTGAAAGAGATTTGGGTCGACGAAGGCCGCACATTGAAGCGTATCCAAGCCGCCCCCCACGGACGTGCATTCCACATCCGCAAGCGCTCGAACCACGTTACGATCATTGTGGACAGCAGAATTGCTAACGAAGAATAATTGGAGAATAAAAAGATTTGAATAATGGGACAAAAAACTAATCCTATAGGTCTTAGATTGGGAATCATCAAAGGATGGGATTCCAATTGGTTTGGCGGAAAAGACTTTTCGGCTAAGCTTGTTGAGGACGACCAGATCCGTAAGTATCTGAACGCCCGTCTCGGCAAAGCCGGCATCTCAAAGATCGCCATCGAACGTTCCTTGAAGTATGTCACTGTCACCATCTTCACCGCTCGCCCGGGCATGATCATCGGCAAGGGTGGCGAGGAAGTCGACAAGTTGAAGAAAGAGCTGGTGAAGCTCACCAACAAGGAAATCCAAATCAACATCAACGAAATCAAGAGACCGGAGCTTGACGCTTACATCGTGGCAAGCACCATTGCCAAGCAGATTGAAGGCCGCGTGTCGTATCGCCGCGCCATCAAGACCGCTTCGTTCGGAACCATGAGAATGGGAGCCGAAGGCATCAAGATTCTGATTTCAGGTCGTGTCGGAGGTGCCGAAATTGCACGTTCCGAGTCGTACAAGGAAGGCCGTATCCCGTTGCACACGCTGCGCGCTGACATCGACTACTCCTTGGTGGAAGCCCATACCTCATACGGCCGTCTCGGCATCAAGGTGTGGATTTGTAAAGGTGAAATTTTTGGCAAGCCCGAACTGGTGCCCACCTCTGTCAGCGCTCCTGCGAAGAAGCAGGGTGGAGCCCCGCGTCCTGCTGGACGTGGTCCCCGTCGCGGCGAAGGCAAACGCAAATGATCGTGTTTAATCTTTAAAAGTTGACCGAATATGTTACAACCTAAAAGACAAAAATACAGAAGGCCACAAAAAGGCAAGATGAAAGGCAACGCTCACCGCGGCCATGAACTTGCTTTCGGCTCTTTTGGAATCAAGACACTGGAAGAGGCTTTGATTACTGCCCGTCAGATCGAGGCTGCCCGTCAGGCCGTCACCCGTTACATGAAGCGTGAAGGCCAAATCTGGATTCGTATCTTTCCTGACAAACCCATCACCAAGAAGCCTTTGGACGTTCGTATGGGTAAAGGTAAGGGCGATCCCGAATACTTTGTAGCTCGTGTCACCCCGGGTCACATGCTGTTCGAGGCAGAAGGTGTGCCGTTGGCTGTTGCCAAGGAGGCTCTCCGTCTTGCCGCACAGAAACTTCCCGTCACCACGAAGTTTGTTGTTAGAAGAGATTATGTCGAATAATTTGGAGGATAATACACAATGAAAAAGCAAGAAGCAATCAGAGAGATGAGCACTGCCGACCTGAACGACCGTTTGGAGCAGGCCCGCGAGCAGCTGGTGAAGATGAGACTCAACCATGCCGTTTCGCCGCTCGACAATCCCAACCAGATCCGTGAAACTCGCAAGAACATTGCCCGTTATCTGACCGAATTGAGAAGACGTGAACTTGAAGGAAATAAATAATTAAACGACGCAGATACAATGGAAAGAAATCTTAGAAAAGAAAGAATCGGCGTGGTCGTCAGCAACAAGATGCAGAAATCCATCGTCGTGGAAATCGAGCGTCGCGAGAAACACCCGATTTACGGTAAGTTTATCAAGAAGACGAACCGTTTTATGGCTCATGACGAGAAAGAAGAATGCAACATCGGCGACACCGTGCGCATCATGGAAACCCGTCCGCTGAGCAAAAGAAAACATTGGAGACTTGTAGAAATTATCGAAAGGGCTAAGTAAAATGATACAACAGGAAACCAGACTCGCAGTAGCTGACAATAGCGGTGCAAAGGAAGTTCTTTGCATCAGAGTGTTGGGCGGCACTAGGAAACGTTACGCCCACACGGGCGACATCATCGTCGTCACCGTGAAAAGCGCCATACCGAGCGGCAACATCAAAAAGGGCACCGTCTCGAAGGCAGTCGTAGTCCGCACCAAGAAGGAAACCCGTCGTGCCGACGGATCCTACATCCGCTTCGACGACAATGCTTGCGTGCTGCTGAACCAAGGCGGCGAACTCATTGGCACCCGTATCTTCGGACCGGTGGCCAGAGAGTTGCGTGAGAAGCAGTTCATGAAAATAGTTTCGCTCGCTCCAGAAGTGCTTTAATTAACATTTAAAAACTGAAAGAAATGAGCAAGTTACATGTAAAGAAAGGCGACACCGTTTTGGTCCTTTCAGGCAACGACAAAGGCAAGCAAGGCAAGATCCTCAGAGTCGATGTGAAGAAGAACAGAGCTATCGTCGAAGGCGTTAGGATTATCTCCAAGCACACCCGTCCCAACGCGGAACATCCTCAAGGTGGCATCATCAAAAGAGAAGCCCCTATACACATCTCCAACCTCATGGTGGTCGACTCGACCGGCAAACCCTCGAGGATTGGGCGTAAGAAAGGTGAAAACGGCAAATTGGTCCGTTATTCAAAGAAATCAGGTGAAATCATTAAGTAATCATGAACTATCAACCCAGACTTAGAGGACAATACAAGAGTGAAATCGTGCCTGCATTGATGCAAGAGTTCCAGTACAAATCTGTGATGCAGGTTCCACGGCTCCTGAAAATTTCACTCAATCAGGGCATCGGCGCAGCATTGGCCGACAAGAAACTGATAGACTATGGTGTTGAGGAAATGTCCGCAATCACCGGTCAGAAAGCCGTACCGACCATTTCAAAGCACGACGTCAGTAACTTTAAACTGCGCCGTGGCAACCCGATTGGCGTTCACGTAACGCTGCGCGGCGACAAGATGTACGAGTTTCTCGAACGCTTGGTCTGCGTAGCCCTCCCGCGTGTGCGTGACTTCAGGGGTATCAGCGACAAAGGCTTCGACGGCCGCGGCAACTACAGCTTCGGCATTACCGAGCAAATCATCTTCCCCGAAATCGATATCGAAAAGGTGGCCAAGATGAACGGTATGAACATCACCTTCGTCACTTCAGCCAAGACCGACCAAGAGGCATTGGCTTTGTTGAAACATTTTGGTCTTCCCTTTAAAAATCAAAACAAGTAAACTATGGCTAAAGAATCAATGAAAGCGCGTGAGCGCAAGAGAGCAAAGATGGTCGCGAAATATGCTGAAAAACGCGCAGCCCTCAAGGCCGCCGGCGATTACGAAGGCCTGCAGAAACTGCCTAAGAACTCGTGCCCTGTCCGCCTGCACAACCGTTGCAAGCTCAGCGGCCGTCCGAAAGGCTATATGCGCCAGTTTGGCATTTCGCGTATCGATTTCCGTGAGATGGCCCTCAAAGGCCTCATCCCGGGCGTAAAGAAAGCTAGTTGGTAAACATTTAAGAAAGACTTATTAAGATGAATACAGACCCCATAGCAGATTATCTGACACGCATTCGCAATGCGAACAATGCCAAGCATAGAATCGTTGAGATCCCCGCTTCGAACATGAAGAAGGCCATCACGAAGATCCTCTTCGAGAAAGGCTATATCCTCAACTACAAGTTTGAAGAAGGTGAAAAGAAATCGCAGAATGTCATTAAGATTGCTCTTAAGTACCATCCTGTGACCAAGCTGCCCGCCATCACGACCATCGACCGCATTTCGCGCCCTGGCCTGAGACGGTATGCTGATAGTGAAAACCTCCCGAGAGTGATGAACGGCCTCGGTATCGCCATCATCTCCACCTCTCAGGGTGTGATGACCGACAAGGAAGCCCGCAAGCTCCACATCGGCGGTGAAGTGATTTGTTACGTTAGCTAAAAGAATAGGAGATAGTAAATATGTCAAGAATTGGTAAATTGCCTATCGCCATCCCCGCTGGCGTAACGGTCGACATCAAAGACGGTGTCATCACGGTTAAAGGTAACTTAGGTGAACTCTCGCAGAAGTTCGGCAACAATGTCATCCTTGAGATGGAAGACGGCCAGCTGCATGTGAAGCCCAATGAGGCCATCGCAAAGCCGGGTGCCATGCACGGACTCTATCGCGCCCTCATCTTCAACATGGTCAAGGGCGTCAGCGAAGGTTTTGAAACGGTGCAGGAATTTGTCGGTGTCGGCTACAAGGCCGAGGCCAAGGGACAAATCCTCGAAATGGCTCTGGGCTTCTCACACAACATCTTCATGGAGATGCCTTCGGAGATTAAGATTGAAACCATCAACGAAAGAGGTAAGAACCCCATTCTGAAGATGCGTTCACACGACAAACAACTTCTTGGTCAGGTGGCCGCAAAGATCCGCTCGATGCGCAAGCCTGAACCTTATAAGGGTAAGGGTATCAAGTTCGCAGGCGAAGTCCTGAGACGTAAGGCAGGTAAAGCTGCCGGTAAGTAAGCATTAGTACCTCAGTAAGAAAAGTAACACAATGGCAAAAACTAAACAAGAGAGAAGACAGTTCATCAAGAAGAGCATCAGAAAGAAGATTTCTGGTACCTGCCAGCGTCCGCGCATGTCTGTCTTCAGAAGCAACAAGCAAATCTATGTGCAGCTGATTGACGACGAGGTCGGCAAGACTCTGGCTGCCGCCAGTTCCCGCGAGAACGGCATCGAAAATGAAAAGATCACGAAGGTCGAACAGGCCGCCAAGGTAGGCACTCTGATCGCCGAGAAGGCCATCGCCGCCGGCATTCAGGCCGTCGTGTTTGATCGTAATGGTTATTTGTATCACGGTAGAGTGAAGTCGCTGGCCGACGCAGCTCGTAATGGAGGATTAAAATTCTAATTGTCATGGCAGAAGTTAATGTAAAAAGAGTAAAGTCTAGCGAAATCGAGTTCAAAGAACGCCTCGTTAGCATCAACCGCGTCACCAAGGTGACCAAAGGTGGTCGTACTTTCACTTTCGCAGCACTGGTTGTCGTCGGCAATGAGAACGGCGTTGTCGGTTACGGACTTGGCAAGGCCAAGGAAGCCACCGCCGCCATCCAGAAGGGTGTCGACGATGCCAAGAAGAACCTTGTGAAGGTTCCCGTTTTGAACGGCACGCTCCCCCACGAGCAATACGGCAAATATAGCGGTGCCCGCGTTTACATCCAACCCGCTACTCCCGGTACCGGCGTTATCGCCGGCGGTGCCATGCGCGCCGTTCTGGAAAGCGTTGGCGTGAGGAATGTGATGGCCAAGTCGAAGGGCTCTTCCAACCCCCATTCGGTGGTGAAAGCCACTTTCGACGCTCTGACCAAAATGCGCGATGCCTACACTGTAGCACAATTGAGAGGTGTGGATTTGGATACTGTGTTTAACGGATAAAACTTTTGAAAAGATGAAAAAAGTAAAAATCACCCAAGTCAGAAGTGGTATCGGAAGACCACAAGATCAAAAGGACACTTTGAGGTCACTCAAGCTGAGAAAGATGCACCAGTCTGTCGAGGTCGACATGGACGACCCCAGCATGGCCGGTATGGTGAACAAAATCGCCCACCTTCTCAAGATCGAAGAAATCTAATTGTTGAACTTATCTAATCTACATTATCATGGATTTAAGTAATCTCAAACCAGCAAAAGGTTCTACAAAGGAAAAGAAAAGATTAGGCCGTGGCCAAGGTTCAGGAAGAGGCGGCACATCAACGCGCGGTCACAAGGGTGCTCAAGCACGCTCAGGCGCAAAGCGTAAGATCGGCTTCCAAGGCGGTCAGATGCCTCTCGCCCGTTTGGTCCCTAAGTTCGGTTTCAAGAACATGAATCGCGTTGAGTATTGCCCTGTCAACCTCTCAACTTTGCAGACACTTGCTGACAATGGCATCACGGTGATTACACCCGAAGTGCTTGTTGAAAACGGGGTCACACACAAGTCGGAACTCGTTAAGGTTCTTGGACGTGGTGAATTGACTGCAAAACTGGAAGTTAGGGTTCACGCATTTTCCGCCAAGGCTAAGGAGCTCATCGAAGCCGCAGGTGGCACTTGCGACAAATACGAAACGAAATGAATAGATTGATTGAAACTATAAGGAATATCTTCAAGATTGAGGAACTGCGTAAACGCATTCTGTTTACCATCCTCATCATCTTGGTCTATCGCTTTGGATCGTTTGTCGTTATCCCAGGTGTTGACCCCAATCAATTGTCGATCCTTCAGAGCAGCAGCGAAGGCGGCCTCCTCGGACTGTTGAACATGTTCTCGGGTGGCGCTTTCGGCAACGCTTCTATCTTCGCCCTTGGTATCATGCCTTATATTACCGCATCCATCATCATCCAATTGCTTGGTATGGCAGTGCCTTACTTCCAACGCCTGCAAAAGGAAGGTGAGAGCGGTCGTAAGAAGCTGAACCAATTGATGCGTTATCTTACAGTGGCTATCGTGGCCGTTCAGGCTCCCGGTTATGTCCGTAACATTATCGAACAGTTCAAGATGGGCGGTGCTCCCACCGCCGTCACGCCTTTTGATGGTTCTGACCCGGGCGTGTTCTTCTATCTTTCATCAGTCATCCTGCTTGCCGCAGGCACGCTGTTTGTCATGTGGCTGGGTGAAAAGATCACGGATAGAGGCATTGGCAATGGTATCTCTCTCATCATTATGATTGGTATCATCGCCCGTCTTCCCGGTGCTTTCACTGGCGAAACTGCAGCCCGCTTCAGCCAAGGCGGCACTGGTCTCCTGATTCTCGTCATCGAGCTGATTGTGCTGTTCTTCGTGATGGTGGGAACTATCGCCCTCGTACAAGGCACCCGTAAGATTCCGGTACAGTATGCCAAACGTGTTGTCGGCAACCGCCAATATGGTGGTGTCCGCCAATATATCCCGCTGAAAGTGAATGCAGCAGGCGTTATGCCCATCATCTTCGCTCAGGCCATCATGTTCCTGCCTGTTACCATCGCCGGTTTCAGACAGTCGGAAGCCCTGACGGGATTTGCAGCCGCTTTCACCAACATCAACGGTTTCTGGTACAACCTTGTGTTCTTCCTCATGATCATCGCCTTCACGTATTTCTATACGGCTGTCACGATGAACACCAACCAAATGGCGGAAGACATCAAGAAGAACGGTGGCTTCATCCCCGGTGTCAAGCCCGGAAGGAAAACGGCTGAATATCTCGACACCATTATGTCGAGAATCACCCTGCCGGGTTCAATCTTCCTCGGTCTTGTGGCCATCATGCCTGCCATCGTGGCTTCACTCATGAATGTTACCACAGGTTTCTCGCACTTCTATGGCGGAACCTCGTTGTTGATTCTTGTGGGCGTTGTGCTCGACACTTTGCAACAGATTGAGAGCCACCTTTTGATGCACCACTATGATGGTCTGACCAAGACCGGTCGTATCAAGGGCCGTGTCGGCAGAATGTAAGTAGTTATGCCTTTGCCCCAAGGAGCAAGGCTGTCCAAACATTCGGGAAACCTTCGGCAAATGCCGGAGGTTCCCCGAAATGATGGCAGAGTAAGAAGATAAAATGGTGAGGATGAAGAAATTTGATAAAAAATGCCTCCGATTGGAAAAAAAATCTTACTTTTGCAGCCCTAATTCCGTATGTACGGGAGAGTCCGAAAGTGTAATTGACATAATAAACAACAGAGTAATAAGTATTTGAAATAGTAAAGTATGGTAAAACAATTGTCGATAGAACAGGAAGGCACTGTAGTGGAAGCATTGGGTAACGCCTTGTTTCGTGTCGAGTTGGAGAACGGTTTGGTGATCATTGCCACCATCTCCGGCAAGATGCGTATGCACTATATCAAGATTTTGCCGGGCGACAAAGTCAAGCTGGAGATGTCTCCATACGATTTGACAAAGGGCCGTATTACGTTCAGGTACAAAAGTTA
Organism: Candidatus Limimorpha sp.; assembly: GCA_041854745.1. Taxonomy (GTDB): domain Bacteria; phylum Bacteroidota; class Bacteroidia; order Bacteroidales; family F082; genus Limimorpha. The sequence goes on from JBHACT010000114.1 coordinate 28,730, forward strand.
GAGAGCAAACTACAAAAGAATATTGAAATGAAAGTTCAAGCATCTGTAAAGAAAAGGTCTGCCGACTGCATCATCGTGAAGCGTAAGGGCAGAGTGTATGTTATTAATAAGAAGAACCCTAAAGAGAATCAGCGTCAGGGTTAATCTTGGTACATAATTTAAACTAAAGGAATAAGATAATATGGCAAGAATCGCTGGTGTAGATATCCCGAGCAACAAAGCCGGTGAGATCTCTTTAACCTACATTTACGGCATTGGCAGGTCGCTGTCGAAGGAAATCCTGAAGAAGGCTGGCGTTGAGCCTGCTAAGAAAGTGCAGGATTGGACCGACGACGAGCAGAAGATTGTTCGTGACATCATCGCCGAACAGTACAAGACCGAAGGTGAACTTCGCGGTGAAGTTCAAATGAACATTAAGCGTTTGATGGATATCGGTTGCTACAGGGGTGTCCGTCATCGTGCTGGTTTGCCCGTTCGCGGACAAAGCACCAAAAACAACGCTCGTACCCGTAAGGGCCGCAAAAAAACTGTTGCTAACAAGAAGAAAGCTACTAAGTAATAGGTAGTTGGATCATATCAAAAATTTAAAACCACACAATTAAAATGGCAAAAAACAACAAAGTTACGAAGAAACGTGTTGTGAAGATCGAAGCAACGGGCAAGGCTTTCGTGAAGTCTTCGTTCAACAATATCATCGTTTCTCTGACTAACAATGAAGGACAAGTCATTTCTTGGGCATCAGCAGGTAAGATGGGCTTCAAAGGCTCGAAAAAGAACACGCCATACGCTGCGCAGATGGCGGCTGAAGAGTGTGCCAAGACAGCATACGACTTGGGATTACGCAAAGTTAAAGTTTATGTGAAGGGACCTGGTGCAGGACGTGAATCTGCCATTCGTGCCATCCATTCGATGGGCGTTGAGGTGACCGAAATCATCGACGTCACCCCGCTGCCGCACAACGGATGCCGTCCTCCAAAACGTAGAAGAGTGTAAAGTCGAACAATTAAAAACATTGAATTATGGCTAGATATACAGGCCCAAAAACGAAAATCGCTCGTAGGTTTGGTGAACCCATTTTTGGTTCAGACAAGTACTTCGAAAAGAGAAATTATCCTCCTGGAATGCATGGTGCCAACAGCAGAAGAAAGAAAGTCTCGGAATATGGCATCCAGCTAAGGGAGAAGCAAAAGGCTAAATATACCTACGGAGTTCTCGAGAGACAATTCCGCAAGACCTTCGAACATGCCCGCCGCAAGGAAGGCGTCACCGGTCTTATCCTTATGCAACTATTGGAATCACGCCTCGACAATGTGGTGTACCGCTTGGGAATTGCTCCCACCCGCGCTGCCGCCCGTCAGCTCGTGAACCATCGTCATATCATCGTCAATGGCAATGTCCTCAGCATTCCGTCTTACCTCGTGAAGGCTGGTGATGTTGTTGGCGTTCGTGAAAAGTCCAAGAGCCTTGAAGTCGTCACCAATGCCCTCGAAGGCCGTCAGGGTTCCAACTTCTCTTGGATGGAATGGGACGCTGAGAAGATGTCAGGCAAGTTCTTGAACTACCCGACTCGCGAAGAGATTCCGGAGAACATCAACGAACAGCTCATCGTCGAATTGTATTCTAAGTAATTGTGGATTGTTAACCTGGTAAAAAATAAAAATATGGCAATATTAGCGTTTCAAAAACCCGATGAGGTTATCATGGTTGAAGGCTCCGACACCAAAGGCGTTTTCGAGTTTCGGCCTCTTGAACCAGGTTTCGGCATCACCATCGGTAATGCACTGAGAAGAATCCTGCTGTCTTCGTTGGAAGGCTTCGCTATCACTTCTATCCACATTGACGGCGTTACCCACGAGTTCGCTTCCATCGACGGCGTTATCGAAGATGTCGCCGACATGGTCTTGAACTTCAAGCAGGTGCGCCTCAAGCAGGTCGTCCCCACGGAGACGCATGAGAAGGTCAGGTTTACCATCACAGGCCAAGAACAATTCAAGGCCGGTGATATCAACAAGTATCTCTGCTCCTTCCAAGTGCTGAACCCCGATCTCGTCATCTGCAACCTCGAACCCTCAGTGAAGCTCAATATTGAGTTGACCGTCAACAAGGGTAGGGGCTATGTGCCTGCTGACGAGAACAAGGTGACCGGTGCTCCTGTCGACACAATCGCCATCGATTCCATCTACACTCCCATCCGTAATGTGAGCTTCAAGGTGGAAAACTGGCGTGTCGAACAGAAAACCGACTATGAAAAACTTGTCATCGAAATCGATACCGATGGCTCGATCAATCCTAAAGATGCTTTGAAAGAAGCCGCAAAGATCCTCATCTACCACTTCATGCTCTTCTCTGACGAGAACATCAACCTTGTTCCTGACGAGAAGACCGTGACCGAAGACTTTGATGAAGGGTCGTTGCATATCCGTCAGCTCCTCAAGACCAAGCTCGTCGACCTCGACCTGTCGGTTCGTGCGTTGAACTGCTTGAAAGCTGCTGAGGTTGAAACGCTTGGTGAACTGGTTGCCTTCAACAAACAAGACCTGCTCAGGTTCCGCAACTTCGGTAAGAAGTCGCTCACCGAACTTGACGAGTTGGTCAGAAGCAAGGGCCTCGAGTTCGGTATGAATGTCAGCAAATTTAAATTAGATAAGGAATAAGAAAGATGAGACACAATAAGAAATTCAATCATTTGGGAAGAAAAAGCGCTCACCGTAAGGCTATGCTTTCGAACATGGCTGCTTCGCTGATCCTTCACAAACGCATCATCACCACGACAGCCAAGGCCAAGGCTCTGAGAATGTATGTCGAGCCGCTGATCACCAAGGCTAAGCCTGAGAACAACGCTACCACTGAGACTGGTTCGAGCAACCGCAGAATTGTTTTTGCTTACTTGCAAAACAAGTTTGCTGTAACCGAGCTGTTCCGCGAGGTGGGACCGAAAGTGGCTTCTCGCCCCGGTGGCTATACGAGAATCATCCGTATGCCTGAAAACCGTAAAGGCGATGCCGCAGAAATGGCTCTCATGGAGCTCGTTGACTACAATGAGAATCTCCTCAATGTGGAAAGAAAACCCGCTAAGGCAAAGAGCACCCGTAGAAGCAGTAAGAAAGCTGCTCCTAAAGCAGAGGATGTTGTTGAAGCCCCGGCCGTGACTCCCGCTGAAGAGACTGAAGTGAAAGAGTAATTTTTACTTTTCAATACAGATGAAGAAGGCTGTCCAAGCGGACGGCCTTCTTTTTTTGTCCTGTCAACGCTCATTAATTGCGTTATTTTTCAAAAATAAGTAAAAAATAGGTATTTTTACTTACTACTAATTAGAATATTGTTTCTAATTTTGCACTATTGTTATGTGAAATTGTAAAAGACACTTTAATCAATCAAATTATCAACCTAAATCTAACATTATGAGCAAAAAAGAATTATTCAACAGATGGGGCAGGACCCTTATGATTGCTTTTTTAGGCGTTGGTCTTATGACTTTTGCCTCATGCGAAAAGACTCCTACTACTGACAATGGCGGCAGCGGCGGTAGTGGTGGCAGCGGTGGCAGCGGTGGCAGCGGTTCCACCTCTGGCGACTCGTGGGCCTCACTCATCAATGAGACTCCACACGATGTGCAACTTGATGGCAACACTTTAACCTATGGCGAGCATGTCTACACAGTGAATGGTGAAATTAACCTTAATGCCACAGTCTTCAACAGCCCGACAGCACATGTCACATTCACCAACATTCCTTCGGGTTACACCGAGTTCGAGGCTGTTTACAACAATCTTCTTGGTAAATCAATGCAAGGCACGGCTGCCATGATTCCTATGGCAATTGAGATGTATGCCCGTGACGCTGCACTCGGTGAGCGTTGCCTCAACCTGCTCTGCAACGGCCCCGCCACCGTTTCTGAAATGACGCGAATCTTGAAGACCAAGTTCAATTATTCGCAATACAGCCCCGAGAACGATTTGTATGTCCAGCGTTTCTTGCCAGCCGCTACACTGAAAGGTGCTGCCTACAACAATGCTTATACTCCTACAGAACCTTACACTGTTGAGATGTGCCGTTCCGCAAACGCTCCGCAACAGACTCAACTTTTCGGTTATGGTATGGTTTATTACCTCTACATCTTGGCCCCTGGTGGTTGGGATACCTTCCAACGCAGTGTTGAAATCTACAAAGCCGAAGGCACTGATGTTTACAAGGTTTACAACTGTCCTGCCGTTTACACCCAGTGCAAGAACATCATTGGCACTTGGCAAGGTTTGAAGTAGTATTTTGGTGTTGCAACAGATTAAGGGACGAGATTTCTCGTCCCTTATTTTTATGTTGCTAATGTCATTGACAAAAAAAGCCGCTCCATCGGAGCGGCTTTTTTGTGCTCAGTATTCAGAGCGGATTAGTTCTCAGCCTTCACATTGTCCATGCCAACTTGTACGGCCTGCATGTTCAGTGGGATGAGTTTGTGGGCGCGCTCTGGCAGAGAGTGGCGCAAGCCCTCTTCGACATTCTTGTTGTCGATGATGGGACGCAGCTTAAGGAGGGCGCCGAGGATGATCATGTTGAACACCTTACTGTTGCCCATGTCGGAGGCGAGTTGTGCGCCTTCGATGCTGTAGATGTGGATGTCTTTACGGGTGGGCTTCTTCGTGATGCCGTTGGGGTCGTATATGAGATAGCCACCCGGCTTCACTTTGTCCTCAAACTTGTCGAGCGACTGTTGATTCAGAATGACGGCAGTATCGAAAGCATTGAGGATGGGGGAGCACACGCGCTCATCGCTGACGATGACGGTCACATTGGCCGTACCGCCACGCATTTCGGGGCCGTATGAAGGCATCCAGCTGACTTCCTTGTTCTGCATGATACCACTGTAAGCAAGAATCTTACCCATTGACAAGACACCTTGCCCGCCGAAACCGGCTATAATAATTTCTTCTGTCATTGCTTTGTCGTTTTTTAGTTATTTCTTAATCAGCTCGAAATTGTCCTTGATGTCGCCTAGCGGATAGGCGGGCAGCATATTGTCTTGCAGCCACTTGTTGGCGTCGATGGCACTCATCTTCCAGTTGGAGTTGCAGTTCGATACGATTTCAACGAAGTTGACACCGTTCTTGTTCTCAACCTGATTCTGGAAAGCCTTCTTGATGGCCTTTTTGCAGTTGCGCACGGTGGCAGCGTTGAACACGGCCTGACGGGTCACGAAGCGTGTGCCGGGCAGTTGGGCCAGCAGTTCGGTGATTTGAAGCGGGAAACCGTTGTTGGGGGTTCCATCGGGCCACTGCGGCATACGGCCATACGGTGAAGTGGCGGTCTTCATACCCACAAGGGTAGTAGGAGCCATCTGGCCACCAGTCATACCATAGATACCGTTGTTGACAAAGATCATGGTAATGTTCTCACCACGGTTGCAGGCGTGGATGGTCTCGCAGGTGCCGATGGCAGCGAGGTCGCCGTCGCCTTGGTAGGAGAACACAACTTTGTTGGGCCATACGCGCTTGATACCTGTAGCACACGCCGGAGCGCGGCCGTGGGCGGCTTCGATGAAGTCCACATCGAAATAGTCGTATGCCATCACGGCGCAACCCACAGGCGAAACGCCGATGGTGCGGTCGTCAACATCGAGCTCTTCGAGCACTTCGGCGATGATGCGGTGCACGGTGCCATGACCGCAGCCGGGGCAGTAGTGGAAAGGTTTTTCAGTCAGCAGCTTGGATTTCTGGTAAACCAAGTTTTCAGGCTGGATGATATCTTGTAATGTGATTTCTGCCATTTTCTTATTCTCCTATAATTTGTTTCTTCATAGCTTCAAGAACTTCTTCCGGAGTGTGGATGATACCACCGACTCGGCCGAAGTGTTCGCTCTTTGCGCGGCCGTTGCAGGCGAGGCGCACGTCTTCAATCATCTGACCGCAGCTCAGTTCAACAGAGAGGAATCCCTTGACACCCTTGTCGATGAGGTTCGCAATGACTTGACTTGGGTAAGGCCACAGGCTGATGGGACGGAGCAGTCCGACTTTCAGGCCGGCGGCGCGACCGAGTTGCACCGATTTCTGGACGATACGGGCACTGGATCCGTAGGCGACAAATACATATTCTGCATCGTCGCAGTTAATCATTTCATAACGTACCTCGTTGGCCGTCACTTGTTCGTACTTACGCTGCAAGGCACGGTTGTGCTCTTCCATGCGGGCGGAGTCGAGGTCCAAAGAGGTGATGATACGGTGTTGCGTGCCACGCTTGCGACCCGTCAGAGCCCAAGGATATTTGGCTTTGATTTCCTCTTCGGTGAGGAGGGGCTTTTGCTCAGGCAGGACGACCTTTTCCATCATTTGGCCGATGGCCCCGTCAGAGAGTATGCACACTGCCATGCGATACTTGAAAGCCAATTCGAAGCCAAGCGGCACGAAGTCAGCCATTTCCTGAACAGAAGCAGGGGCAAGGACGATGTTGCGGTAGTCGCCATTGCCGCCACCCTTGGTGTTCTGGAAATAGTCGGCTTGCGAAGGCTGGATGGTGCCCAGACCCGGGCCGCCACGCACGACATCAGCGAAGACACAAGGCACTTCGGCGCCAGCAATGTAGGCCAAACCTTCCTGCTTCAGGGATATACCGGGGCTGGATGATGAGGTCATGACACGCTTGCCGGCTGCACCAGCGGCGTACACCATGTTGATGGCTGCCAATTCACTTTCTGCTTGAAGAACGACCATGCCGGTGCGTTCGTAAGGGTTCTGTTCCGACAGATATTCAATCACTTCCGACTGAGGGGTGATAGGATATCCGAAATAAGCATCGGCACCGCAGCGGATGGCGGCTTCGGCCAATGCCTCGTTACCCTTCATCAGTTTTAATTCTCCCATTATGTAATTTTTTTTGATGTTAGACAATTGGTTGGGTTACAGGGTTTTCTTGTATACCTTGATTACGCCGTCGGGGCAGATGATGCCGCAACTGGCGCAGCCAATGCACGCTTCGGGATGGGCCATGAATGCGTAATTGTAACCTTTTCCATTTACTTCTTTTGCCAATTCGATGACATGAAAGGGGCAGGCCGTGGTGCACACGCCACAGCCTTTGCAACGCTCAATGTCAACAACGATGGCTCCTCTGAATTTTGCCATATTGATTTGATTTTTAGAATTTGTTGTGTCGTTTTTAACGAGCCACGAAATTAGGAAATTTTGCCCAAATGGAACGCAAGTTTTCATATATTTTCATGGAAATTTGGTAATTTAGATTGGTTTTAAATTAGAAAATGGTAATGGTAGATTGCATAGTTGTAGGGATGGTTTTTGGGGAAGACAACCATTGTCACAATCTGCGTCCCCGCAGATTGAAAGCAGAAAAGGCTTTCTGTTTTTCCGACTGCGGGACGCAGTCTGCGACAATGGACTGCGGGACATAGTCTGAGAAGGTGGACTGCGGGACGCAGTCTACGACAATGGACTGCGGGACATAGTCTGAGAAGGTGGACTGCGGGACGCAGTCTACGACAGTGGATTACGGGACACTATCTAAGACAATGGATTGTCGGGCGCAGTGGCGACAATGGAGTTCGCAATCCATGCCAGATTTTTGTCGTTCGCAATAATATATCGTATGACATTCTCAAAATGTCTTTGGTCTCTTATCAGGCGGTCGTATGATTCCGATTGCCATACAGGGCCTTTTTTGTTCTCGTTCTCATTGATTTTCTTGGCCGTATAGCTCTTTATTGATCGCATGATTTCAACCAATCCAAGTCCTTCTTTGAGTTTTATGAGCATGTGCACATGGTTGGGCATCACGACGAATGCCATCAATTCATATCGTTTGCCATCAAAGAAAATCAGTGCGTTTTCCACTATCTTTCTGTTGTTTGCTTTCTTGAGCAAGCAATCCCCATAATTGCTATCCAACCATCTGTCTACGACTTTTGCAAACCTGTCGAAGTATTCTCCTAAATTCAACACATAAATGCAACTTTTTCGGAGGCACGAGGTGAAACATATTTTACTCAAACGAGAGAGAGGAGAAAACCCCTCCCCCTGTTTGAGCCGGATAAATGCCTATCTTTGCCTCCGTCCAAAAGTTCA
>JBHACT010000115.1:0-11316 GCA_041854745.1 Candidatus Limimorpha sp.
CAACATCTTGATCCTTACGGTATTTCATACGTGATACGCTTTTCTGTTAATACTGCAAAAATACGAAGAATTATTGATATAACTAATTAAATTCTAATGGTTTAATTTATAGAACTCCCCTTAATTGAACAATTATTCTATTGCTTCCTCTAACGGGTTTCCGCATTTCCGCCGTGTCAATTACAAAAAGGGAGAACACGGAGTCCCTTTGTCATTTCCTCGGTTCGGCTCTGGTATGCCTTGAAGTGAAATAAGCAAAGCGGTCTGTGTCCTCCAAGGAGGCTACAAACCTGCCATGACTTATTCGGACTTCAACAGTTGAATTTACCAGATTTAACCGAGCCGAATGGTCAGCAAGAATGCTATATGTCAACTCGTGTGGACATGACATCCGCACGAATTTGCTGCAAAGGTAAACATTTCTCCGAAACAAAGTGTTTATTGACATATTTTTCAGACCGCTTTTTCATGTGGCAAAGAAAAAGCAAGCCTGTGCCAAATCGCGGCACTGGCTAAAACAAATCGAAAAAAACTTCAGTTCTTCTGATTTATCAAGTTCACCACCACCTTCACCATCACATCTTTTTCCTCGGGCTTGCTCTCGGCAATCATCAGTGTGAGGGCAACCAAGGTGTTGTCAGCAATGCGCTTGCTGCCGTCATCGCGGTAGAGGATGCCGTTGTTGTTGAGGAACCATAGGAACAAGGTTGCAGCAATGCGTTTGTTGCCATCGCTGAACGAGTGGTTCTTCGTGACCAAATACAGCAGCATGGCCGCCTTTTCCTCCACACTGGGGTAGAGGTCGTTGCCACCGAAGGTCTGGTAAATCTGCCCAATGCTGCTCTTGAACGAATCATCTTTCTCGTTGCCGAAAAGAGAACTTCCGCCAAACTTCTCACGCAAGGCTGCAATGGCTTGCATAGCATTGTCGTAGGTCGCCTGAAACTTCTCTTCTTGTGTGGTTTCTTTCACGCCCAAGCGTTGATAGTCGTAATCATCAAGTGTATCGAGAGCGTAGGTATAATCCACAACGATGTCAAACAAGGCTTGGTTTTCGTCATTGTTCAGTAGAGGTTGATTTTGAAGCGTTCTTCCAACCATTTGAACCAATTGACGGAGTTCGCCGATTTGACTTTTCCGAATCCGTTCATTTACGGCATAGCCTTTCAACAGATAGTCCTTCAAAACCCTGTTGGCCCATTGACGGAACTGCACACCGCGTTGGCTTTTCACACGATAGCCAACGGAGATGATGACATCGAGGTTATAGAGTCTTATCGGTCTGTCAGAAAAAGGAATTTGCAAAAAATGCAAATTGCTTTTTTCTTCCAATTCACCTTCTTTAAAAACATTTCTTATATGTCTAGAAATGACAGAAATATCTTTCTGAAACAACTCTGCCATCTGCGCCTGTGTCAGCCAAACAGTTTCATTCTCCATCCTGACATCAATGGCCGTTTGCCCGTCGTTTGTCTTGTATATGACAATCTGATTTTCGTTCATGTTTCGTCGCATTTGAGTTGCAAAAATAAAACTTTTCCGCTTCCCCCTCTCCTATTTCCCCGCTTTTCCGTACCTTTGCCGATTCAATTTTTGCGTCTTGAAAGAAAAACAAATATCCTATATCACCATCCGCAACGCGAAGGTCAACAACCTGAAAAGCATCAGTTTGCAGATTCCAAAGAACAAGTTAGTGGTCATCACGGGCTTGTCGGGGTCGGGCAAATCGTCGCTGGCTTTCGACACGCTTTATGCTGAGGGCCAGCGCCGTTATGTGGAGAGCCTGAGTTCGTATGCGCGGCAGTTTATGGGCCGCCTCAACAAACCCGATGTGGAAAGTATCACAGGCCTCTCCCCTGCCATCGCCATCGAACAAAAGGTGAACTCGCACAACCCGCGCTCTACCGTGGGCACCAGCACCGAAATATACGAGTTCCTGAAACTCCTCTACGCCCGTATCGGCAAGACCTATTCCCCTTTTTCGGGCAAATTGGTCAAGAAACATCAGGTGATGGATGTGGTGAACCATATTCTCGGCTTAGAGGAAGGTTCCACGGCCTACATCGTCGCGCCGCTTATATTGCCCGAAGGCCGGAGTCTTGAGGAGCACCTCAATGTTCTCATGCAGCAGGGCTTCTATCGTATTTTGTATAATGATGAAATCGTCAAAATCGAGGATTTCTTAGACCGGAAGAAAAAAATCAGCGCGAAAAATGTGAAACTGCTTGTCGACCGCATCAAAATCAACGAAAGCACGCAGAAGGCCATCGGACGCCTCTCCGACTCGGTGCAGACGGCTTTTTACGAAGGCAAAGAGAGCTGTCAAATAATCAGCGAGTTGAATGGCGAATACAAGGAAGCCCGCTTTTCGTCACGGTTTGAGGCCGACGGCATCTCCTTTGAGCCACCTTCGGCCAACATGTTTGCCTTCAACAACCCATACGGTGCCTGTCCGACCTGTCAAGGCTTCGGCAGTGTCATCGGTATCGACCCCGACCTTGTTGTACCCAACAAAAGCCTGTCCATCTACGAGAACGCCATTGCCTGCTGGCGGGGCGACAAGATGAGCGAATGGAAAGATGCCCTCATCCGCGTGGCAGATAAGGTGGACATCCCGATTTTCAAGCCGTTCTACGAACTTACCGAGGAACAGAAACGCCTCCTTTGGACGGGGAACTCGTATTTTGAAGGTATCGTGGACTTCTTCAATTATGTTGAAAGCCAGTCATATAAGATACAATACCGCGTAATGCTGTCGCGCTATCGCGGCAAGACGCTCTGCCCCGAATGCCACGGTGCACGCCTGCGCAAGGAAGCGCAATATGTGAAGGTTGGCGGCAAGAGTATCGCCGACCTTGTGCTGATGCCCTTGGACGAACTGAAAGCCTTCTTCGACCGCCTGAAGCTTGACGAGACCGACAACAAGATTGCGGCTCGTCTGCTCGTCGAAATCAACAACCGCTTGGATTTCATCATCGAGGTGGGTTTGGGCTACCTCACATTGAACCGCCTTTCCAATACACTTTCGGGCGGTGAGTCGCAGCGTATCAATTTGGCCACATCGTTGGGCAGCAGTCTGGTCGGATCCACTTACATCCTTGATGAACCAAGTATCGGACTGCATTCCCGTGACACAGAGCGGCTTATCGCCGTGCTGCGCCGTCTGCGCGACATTGGAAATACGGTCATCGTTGTTGAACATGACGAGGAAATCATCCGTGCTGCGGACTACATCATCGACATTGGGCCGAGGGCCGGCGTTTTCGGCGGTGAGCTCGTCTTTGAAGGTGAGATTAAGGATTTGGTCAACTGCGAGAAAAGCCTTACCACACAATATCTCACAGGCAAAATGAGCATTCCTGTCCCCACACATCGCCGCCGTTCCGCCAATGCCGTTATTATAAAAGGTGCGACACAGAACAACCTCAAGAACCTTTCCGTGCGCTTCCCACTCAACAGCATGACCGTCATCACAGGTGTGAGCGGCTCGGGCAAGTCCACTTTGGTGAAGGATGTGCTTTACCCTGCCATGAAACGCCACCTAGGTGAGAGCGTGGAGCGTTGCGGCAGGTTCGGTGCTTTGGAAGGCGACCTCGGACTCATCCATGCCGTTGAGTTCATCGACCAGAACCCCATCGGCAAGTCATCGCGCTCCAACCCAGCGACTTATCTGAAAGCTTACGATGAAATTCGGCAACTGTTCTCTGAGCAGAAACTGGCCAAACTGCGCGGCATGAAGCCCGCCTTTTTCTCGTTCAATGTGCCGGGTGGCCGCTGTGAGGAGTGCGAGGGCGAGGGCGTTACGAAAATCGAAATGCAGTTTATGGCGGATGTGTTTCTGCCCTGCGAAGCCTGCCACGGCACGCGCTTTAAGGAGGAAGTGCTGGAAATCAAGTACGACGGCAAGCACATTGCCGACATACTGAACATGAGTATCGACGAGGCCATCGACTTCTTTGAGGGTTCCTCTGAACGCAACACCGCCGTAGTGGGACGCATTATCTCAAAGTTAAAGCCTTTGCGTGAAGTCGGCTTGGGTTACTTGAAACTCGGACAACCGTCCAATTCGCTCTCAGGTGGTGAGGCGCAGCGCGTGAAGTTGGCCTATTTCCTCATCAAAGGACAAATCGAGAAACCCACGCTGTTCATCTTCGACGAGCCGACCACAGGATTGCATTTCCACGATGTGAACAAGTTGTTGGAATCGTTTAACGCACTGATTTCCAATGGGCATAGTGTTATCGTCATCGAGCATAACATGGAAGTCGTCAAAACGGCGGACTGGGTCATCGACCTCGGCCCCGAAAGCGGCAACAAGGGCGGCGAAATCGTCTTTGAAGGCACGCCCGAAGACTTGGTGAAGTGCAAAGCGTCATATACGGGTAAAGCACTGAAAAACAAGTTGTGATTGTGTCACTTATGAATCACAGAAAATACGCCAAATAAGCAAAACCGCAAAATCCTCAAAATTTTTTCTTCCAATTTCCGCAAAATTCTCAAAATGTTGACTCCGATGTGCGACGGCATTTTCATCTGCAAAAACACACAATTTCCGTCACCATGCAACTATTTTCCCTAACTTTGCACTTGAGATGCGAAGCATCCAACGGAGTTAAAACGAACAACTATATGAAACCATCAGAAATAAACCAACCCTTAAGCGAACGACAGCAGAAGATTGTCGACACGCTGACGGGTCTCGGCATTGAGTTCGACATCAAGTTTCATCCGCCGCTCGGCTCCATCGAAGAGTCCTTGGCCTACTGGGGCAAATTCGAGGCGACACACTGTAAGAACCTGTTTTTCAGGAACCATAAGGGCAACAAGCATTATTTAGTCATCTTCGAGTGTATGCACCAATTGGATATTCGCGACTTGGAGCAACGCCTTCGCCAAGGCAAACTCACTTTCGCTTCCGAAGCCCGTATGGACAAGTATCTCGGCCTGAAACCCGGCAGTGTTTCTCCCTTCGGCCTCATCAACGACACGGAACATCAGGTGCACCTCTTCATCGACAAGAACTTACTGAACGCTCCGCGCCTGAGCTTCCATCCCAACGATAATACAGGCACCATCATCCTCAAAAACGAGGATTTCATCAAGTTTTTGGAGGCAATGGGGAATGGTTATGAGTTTGTGGAGTTATACGATTGAGAAATAAGAGCTTTAATCTTTCAAACATCCTATCGGAACAACCATCACTCCGTCTGACCGCATATAGGCATATTGTCCGATGGCTGTTAGTACCATCATAAACGAAGGTCTCTTCATCTTAGTCGTATCAATCATATCGGCTAAAGATGTCAGGTTTGCAACTCCTTCTTCAATTCGAGTCTCACCGCCAAGTTTTACCTCTACCAAACCATAGTTGCCATTCCTCAAATGAACGACGGCGTCACATTCAAGACCGTTCTTGTCTCGATAATGAAAAACTTCGCCGTCATTGGCATCAGCATACACACGCAAATCCCTCACACAAAGCGTTTCAAAAAATAGCCCCATTGTCTCCAAGTCACTCAGCAGGTCATTAGGTCCTAAGCCCAATGCGGCGATGGCCACAGATGGGTCAACAAAATAGCGTGTTTCACTGGTTCGTATCGCCGTCTTGGAGCGCAGATTTGGATTCCATGCCGGCATGTCCTCAATCACAAAGATTTTTTTCAAAGCCTTCACATACGATACAACAGTTTCGTCGCTCATTCCTTCCGGCTCGTTTGTCTTCATATCCGCGACAATAGTGGGAATGCCAGCCATGGCACCTTGAAGTCGGGCATAAGAACGCATCAACCGCTTGGCACGATGTTCATCTCTCGCTACCCCGTCAACCCTGGAAATGTCGGAACGGGTGATGGCCTCAAAATATTCTGTTGCTTGTCGTAGTGCCGCCTTCTGGGTTTTCTTGTTTAGGGACTTCGGCCATCCTCCACGGCAAATGGCGAAGGCGACATCCTCCATCGTTAGAGAATTGCTGCCGTCAACCTTCTCTGGATTAGAGAAAAGATCACCGAGACTCACTTCGCCTGTCGATTCCCCTGATTCCCATAGCGACATGGGGCGCATCGTAAGCCATGCGAAACGCCCCGCGCCCGTATGATGGATTTTGGTGCCATCGGCAGGAACCGCTGAACCTGTCAGCATAAAGAGTCCGTCTTCTTTTCGATGGTCCGTCTCAAAACGCACGGCATCCCACAATTGAGGGGCAATCTGCCATTCGTCAATCAGCCTTGGCGTATCGCCCTGAAGCAGTCGCTTGATATTGGTTTCCGCCAATTGCAGGTTCTGTTTCATCTGCTCAGGGTCGTCCATGTAAAGGATGCTTTTTGCCTGTTGTTCAGCCGTTGTCGTCTTGCCGCAAGCTTTCGGCCCTTCTATCAGAACCGCACCCATAGCATCCAATTTTTCTTCCAATAGCTTATCGGCAATTCTCTTTCTGTATCCGATGTTGTTCTCTGCCATATAACATTCATTTTGTATCAGGCTGCAAAGATAGTTATTTCATTTAAAGCAAGAGGATTATTTCCATTTATTTGGTTATTTGGCGCACTTTTGTTTGGTTATTTGGCGCACTTTTGTTTGGTTATTTGGCGCAATACCTATTAGATTACCATATAAATAATTCTAAGTACCTCTATTATCAAGAGCAAAAACTTCATCAAGTTTTTGGAGGCTATGAGGAATGGGTATGAGTTTTTGGAGTTGTATGATTGAAGAGGGGTATTCGAACACCAATGTGATGAGTTCTTAAAAGGAAGCTTTAGTAATCGTTGTAGATTACATCTAAGAATCACATAATTTCATTCAACAGAATAGGCAAATCTTCATTAAGGTTACCTGTGTAATCTGTATATGGTATTCCGAATTTTTCGAGAGCCAATTTAAATCGTTTATAACCATCCTTGTCACGACAAGCCACCCAACAAATACCAAGTTGGTCGCATTGATTTTTGTTTTGCTGAGATAAAGTATCGGCAACAAACAGACTACTTTCTCGTGCTATTATGGCATCGGCACTTTCTGGGTTACCTTGTCCCATAAGTTTTACCTCACACTTGTATTTATTGTGTCCGTTTTTCAGGTAAAAATCGATTTCACGGTCAACATCAAGAAATTTGTTTTTTACAAAGTGTTCGGGATTGTAATACTGGTGGTTTACTTGATACAATCTGCACAATGCTAACATAATAATCTTTTCCGCTCGTTTGCCCGCCGTACTCCAAAGACCGCCACGCAATGCAGCTCGCTTAACAGCCAGAGTGTTAATGACAATTAGGCTCTCACTAACATTCAAATCTACACTGACACTTTGAAACTTAACGGTCAGTATCAAGTCAACCTCATGCTCGCTTTCAACTAAAGCTTGTATGCTATTGTAAAGTGATTCAAAATGTTCGTTTGAAGCTTCAATCACAATTTGTTTAGTGGCCGAACGATACATATTGCTAATAGTTTTCTTGTTCAGCCCAGAGTTAATGGCAATTTCTTCTGATGGCAAATCTTTATTCATAAAAGCATCTTTATACCAATCAATAGTGATGGTTTCCGAATTGAGTTTTGCCTCTACAATTTGTTTAAAAAATTTGATGGCGAATTGCAAGAATTCAGCATTAATCAGATTGACTATTTCAATTCGATAGTCCTGAGACTTAATTACTCGTAATACAATCTCTTTTATTACATGTTCTTTAAGTGTCATAATGTTGTGCTTTTGAATTGTTCAAGAGTTAAGAATTGAGTTGGGTTTTTCTCAAAAATATTTTCCTTTCGGAACGATTTCATATACTCGAAGTATTGAAAATCTTTTTCGGTTATGAAGAACTTTCTATTCATACAATTTGCAGTTCTTCCAACTGTGCCGCTACCACCAAATGGGTCAAAAACCAAGTCGCCTACAAACGAATAGTATTCAATTACCCTTTTGCATAAGTCATACGGGAAAATTGCCGAGTGTACCTTGTCGGACTTTGGGCAAATCTGCCAAACATTAGTTGTTTCAAACCCATCCATTACCTTGCTTTTTTCAATAATTTCATTGCTGTATTGATGAATATTCCAATCAATTAAACGGCTTGTTCGTTTCCGATAAACCATAAGATATTCTGTCACTGAATTAGGTTTGTAAGCCAATGGTCGACGGTGTTGTTGAAACCCTCCAACTCTGTTCTTCACGCTATATTCGGGTTTCATCCAAACAATATCATCAATGAAGTCCCAACCCATTCTAATTAGGTCATGATGGATGTCGAAAGGAATTGGGAACCTCTTGCTAGAATGCGCCCTGCTTATTCTTGGTACAATTACTGGAGAAGTATTCACCACAAGAAATCTGCCTTCTTTGGTTATTCGGAAAGTTTCTAAAAACACTTCTTCCAAAAACTTCAAATAAGCCTCATAGCTTGGATATATTGAATAATCACGGGCATTGTAATAAGGAGGCGATGTGAAGGTCAGATGTACGCTTTCATCAGGTACATATTTCAGCACATCTCTCACATCTCCGTTTACTGCTACATTGATAAGAAAAGGATAGGTTTCTGGATGCGGCTGAGTTTCCTTCTTTTGTATCTTCTCTTGATAATACTCCTTTTCGATTATCGATACGACCATCTCATTATCGTGGTTGTGGAGTTCTCTCAATTGTGCGTCAACTTTTGGGTTGCTTTTAAATACCAGCAAGCCTCGTATTGCTTGACAGACAATTTTTGGATCAGAGTTTTTCAGAATAGAGATAAGAGTGGGTATTGTCTCCGCTATTCGCATTCGTCCTATTGAAGAAACGGCTTCTCGTTTTACAGTCGTGCTTGGGTCGAAATCTATGACATTAATAAAGTATGGCAATAGCTCGGCCGATTTCAGTTTTCCCAAGGTTTTTACAGCCCAAAACCTCACATCCTTGTTTTCATGCTTCAACAAGTCAATGAAGCAAGTGTTACCAAATGTTGTAGGGAGACTTCCTAAGTTTTCCAATATGAAAACCAAGTCTCCACTGCTATGAGTTGATTTGATAAGTTTCGAGAGACCGTCTTGACCGTTTTCTTTTGCAGCAAGCACATCTTCTCGCGAAATTGATAGTTCTTTGTATTTTTCTATCATCTGCGCTATTTGTTTGGAGCGAATGCCTATCGTTCAGCTACGGGCAAATTAGAGCATCAAAAAAAGCGTGGACATTGATTATCCACGCTTCGAGGCCCTAGGAATTGCCCGTATCATTGATAAGTCGCTGTCCACGCTACGCGCAGACATTCACAAACTTATTCGCAATGATACATTCAAAATTTCCTAGGTTTCGAAGCAGTGCCGAATAAATAGCAAACGCTATAATTATTATGTTAGTTTATTCCTATCTTTTTGTATTTCAATTTTTTTAATTCAACATTTAGTTCTTTGCTCTCAAATGATTTCATCCGCAAAAATACAACTTTTTCATTTCTCATCGCCATCCAAAAGCAATTTTGTTTCTCCTTGTGCAATCTGTTTGGCATTCATGGTTGAGACCACGGGCTGGCCTGTTTCCTTCTCCACGGCCTTGCGGGCGTCGTTGGCCACGGCACCACCGCGCCGGGCGATGCCTGCACTCTCGGCCATGCCTTTCGGGTTTTCATTCTTTGAGATTTGTGTCGTGGTGGCCTCCGCAAGCATATTGATGGCAATCTCAAGGTCGGTCATGTTGTCGCGCAGGTTCTCTTTCTTCAAGCCCTTCAATTGCTTGTATTCTTTGGCGGAAAGACCACTCCACTCACGATAGATAATATCGGTGAGCGAGACGAACTGCTGTCCTTCCTCCAATCCTGCACGCTTCCATTCATCGGTCAGATGCTTCCTCACCTCTATCGACCTCATCCTTTGGTTGATCCATGCCTCCGAATAACCCAACCTACGGTAATCGGCCACAGCCTGCTCGAAGGACAATTCGGGATCTTGCATCTGGTCGATGCGTTTGGCCGCCACCTGCGCCATCCACTGCTTGAAAGGCTCCGCTTTGGGCGAAGGGATGGATTGGATGAGACGGAAAAGTTGTTCAGTATCAGCGACATCGGTAAGACGTTTCTTGCCATCTTCGGCTTGAAGTTTCAACTGGTTGCAATTTGTAACCGTTTCATTTCCTTCTTTTATTAGCCTGTGTTTTAGCACTTTCCAATAATTCCGAGGATTAGGGCTGTCAGTCAAAACTCCTACCACATCCACCACCGAGAAATACCACTTCTCCTTGTCGCTATCCCAAACGGTCCGCACTTTCTTCTGTTCAAACAGTTGTATGGCTTGCTTTTGCGTCATAGTATCTGAAATTCATCTAGTTTGCAAATATACACATTTTCTGCTTATCCTGCAAGATTTTTTGTATAACTTTGCACCAGAAAAACAATCTTGAAATTCTAAATTTTGAAATCCATGGACAACACCGAAAAAATCAAGCAAGCCGCCGCCATCCTCTCAAAAGCGATGAACATTGTGGGGTTCACTGGCGCGGGCACATCTGCCGAAAGTGGTATTCCGCCTTTCCGTGGCGAGGGCGGTATCTGGAACCAATATGACCCCAACTCTTTGGACATCGGCTTCTACTACAACCATACCAAAGATTCGTGGAAAATCATCCGCGAAGTGTTTTACAACTTCTTCAGCAACAAGGACATCAAGCCAAATCCCGGACATCTCGTCTTGGCCAAATGGGAAAAGGAAGGCCGTTTGAGCAGTGTCATCACCCAGAACATTGATGACCTTCATACCGTGGCAGGCAACAGTGTGGTGCATGAGTTCCACGGCAACATGTCGCGTTTTGTCTGTACACAGTGCAGCTGCAAGGTCGAAGCCAAGAGCCTGACTCTCACAGAGGAACCACCCCATTGCGAGCAGTGCGGCGGCCTGATGAAGCCCGATTTTATCTTCTTCGGGGAAGGTATACCCGAAGACGCCTATTATGGTTCGATAAAGGCTGCCGAGAACTGCGATGTTTTTGTCATCATCGGCACCTCAGGACAGGTCAGTCCGGCCAACATGATTCCCGGCATCGCCAAACGCCACGGTGCCAAAATCATCGAAATCAATATGGAGCCTTCGACCTACACGAACTATATCACAGATATTTATCTTGAAGGCAAGTCGGGCGAAATCCTACCGGCAATTGATGCTTTGATGTAACAAAACAGTTGAATGTCTATTAAACTTAAGAATTAGATTATGTCATTTAATTTATTGTTCTTCAATAGATTTAATAAATATTATACAAAGCACTTTTGAATCGTGCTATCCTCCCACAAAGAGTGACAGCTGAATTCAAGTTACAAATGCAACTTTTTTGATTAAACATTGGTTTGATTTTGC
>JBHACT010000116.1:0-3078 GCA_041854745.1 Candidatus Limimorpha sp.
AGCCCCGCTATGCTTCGGCTGCGGCGCAAAGGTAAACAAACAACTGTCGCTTCCGACGTTTGACCCTGATTTTTCAGCCTGCAATTTGACCCATTGAACAACAACACTCGTTTTTCAGCCTGCAAAATGACCTATACGCCATAAATTATTCAAAATGTGGCAGTAAGAATAATAATTGCTACTTTTGTATCATAGTACAAGAAACATGAGCACCAAGACCCTTACACAAATACTTGCAGACTATTTCAAAACGCAACCTGTTTTGAAGGCTTGAATATTTGAGTCATACGCTCGTGGCGAGGAAACGCCAGAAAGAGAATCGCCCGCCAGCCAATGCTGGCGGGCGATTCTGTTCCAAAAAAGACCTTTGTTTATTTCGCCTCCTTCGGATAGCTCAATCCCATGTTATACAGCACGAAAGAATAAATGTCCGCCTGTTCCTCGAGGACTTTGGAGATGGGCTTGCCGCCACCGTGTCCGGCCTTGGTGTCGATACGGATGATCTTGGGTTCTGATCCGGTTTGGGCTGCCTGCAAGGCGGCTGCGTACTTGAACGAGTGGGCGGGCACCACGCGGTCGTCATGGTCGGCAGTGGTAACCATGATGGCAGGGTAGTGGACATTTTCACCGCTTTGGATGGTATGCAGGGGCGAATAGGCATACAAGGCCTTGAACATGGCTTCGTCGTCTTCGCTGGTGCCGTAGTCGCTGGCCCAGTTCCAACCGATGGTGAAAAGGTGGTAACGCAGCATATCCATCACGCCCACTTGCGGCACGGCCACGGCAAAGAGGTCGGGACGCTGGTTGACAACCGCTCCGACGAGCAGACCGCCGTTTGAGCCGCCGTTCAGAGCCAAATACTTCGGCGAGGTGTAGCCTTTATTAATAAGGTATTCGGCGCAGGCGATACAGTCGTCGAACACATTCTGTTTCTGCAACTTGGTGCCGGCAATATGCCATTCCTCGCCATATTCGTTGCCGCCACGCAGGTTCATCTGGGCATAGATACCGCCGTTCTCAAGGAAAGGCAGGCGCGAGGTGCTGAAACCGGGGTTAAGGGTAACATTGAAGCCGCCATAACCATACAGGAAAGTGGGATTGTTGCCATCTTTCTGCAAACCAGCCTTATAGGTCAGAAACATCGGAACCTTGGTACCGTCCTTCGAGGTAACGAAGACCTGCTCGGTGGTATAATCGGCGGAGCGGAAGTCGATGGCGGGCGCACGGAACACGGTTGATGTATTGTCGTCGATGTTGTATTGATATATCGTGGTCGGGAAAGCGAAAGAGGTGAAGGCGTAGAACACCTCTGGCTCTTCGTAACGGCTGCTGAAACCAACGGAGCCATAGGTTGGCAATGCAATCTCATGGAGTCGTTTTCCGTCCATGGTGTAAACGAATGCGTGGTTGGCGGCGTCCTTGTCGTAGGTGACAATCATCTTCCCCTTGGCCAAGTTGATGCCGGAAATGACATTGTCGCTCTCAGGAATCACATCCACCCAGTTCTCCATCTGAGGAGCCTTGGCCAACACGCGGCAGATACGACCCTTGGGCGCGTTGAAGTTGGTGAAGATATACAAGGTGTCGTTGATGACATCGATGGGGCTGTATTGGTAATCCATATTGTCGGCAATCTGAACGAACTTGCCATTCGGGTCTTCCATATCCCTGATCCACAGGGTGCTTCCTGAGCCTTGGCCACTCTCGAAGAGGAACATGTAGTGCTCGTCTTCGGTAAGGTCAACCGTATGGAAATAGCGCGGCTGGGCGGGATTGTGGTAAAAGAGTTGGTCCTCGTTCTGCGAAGTGCCGAGTTTGTGGTAGTAAATCTTGTGGTTTTCGTTCACATTGCTGAACTCCTTGCCTTCGGTGGGGCGGTCGTAGGCGGCGTAGAAGAAGCCGTCCTTGTACCATGAGGCGCCAGTGAACTTGGCCCATTCGATGTGGTCGGGGAGAAGCTCGAACGAGGCCATGTCCTTCACATAGATTTCAACCCAGTCGGAACCGCTGCGCTGGATGGTGTAGGCCATGTGTTTGCCGTCGTTGGAGAAGCTGATGCCGCCGAGCGAGACCGTGCCGTCGTCGGAGAGTTTGTTGGGGTCTAAGAGCACAACGGGTTCTCCATCAAGGGATTCCTGCATATAGATGACATTCTGGTTTTGCAGGCCGTCGTTCTTCGAGTAGATGTAGCGGCCGTGTTTCTTCGAAGGCATGCTGTAACGCTCGTAGTTGACGAGTTGTGTCAGGCGGTCCTTGAGGGTGCTGCGGAAGGGGATGTGGCTCAGATAGTCGTTGGTGACTTCATTCTGTTCCTTGACCCATTTCGCGGTCTCGGCGGAGGTGTCGTTTTCGAGCCAACGGTACGGGTCGGCGACCTTGGTTCCGAAGTAGTCGTCAACGACGGTGGTGTCTTTTCTCGTCTCGGGATAGGTTTTGACGGAATAGCGTTGCGGCTGTTGGTTGCAGCCAAACAGGGTAATCATGCTGCCCATAATCAGAAGGGTGGTTTTTGTTTTCATTATTTTGTTGATTTAATGATTATAGATTCAAAGATTGTTGGGGACAAAAGTACGATAATTTTGGGGAATGATTGAACAAATCTTACAAATTCCAAAAAGAATATAATGGCATTTTGATTATCAATAGGCAAGTGTCTGTTTTTGATTTCCAAGTCGCCCTTATTCAAAGAGCGACCAGAGCACATCCCGATACGAAATAGAGACATGGTGTGCCGTGTCTCTACGGTAAACAATCCATTTGTAGAGACGCGGCGCGGTAAGAATGTAGAGACACGGCGCGCCACGTCTCTACGGTATTGATAAAGAGATTTTTGAAGCGTGTTTTTTAATCCCCCTGGCCCCCTTAAAAGGGGGACTTTTGCTTCGCAATGGCGCGAAGCGGCAGTGCGTGTTGACACGGGCTTGCCAAAGACGGTCCGGGTGGGGCGGGGAGGCATGGCCGACATGCGGGGAAGCGTCCGCAAGGGACGGCTAAAGGCTTGACCCTCACGGAGCGGCGCTTGCCGTTTGGTTTCTCTGAAACCACTCCGCGACCTGAGGGTCAGGCCTTTAGACGGCT
>JBHACT010000117.1:0-15073 GCA_041854745.1 Candidatus Limimorpha sp.
CGGCCTTGTCGCAGCCTGCATTTTGACCCATAGAGCGGTTTCAAAGCTCGATTTTGTCCCTGAAACATTTCAATCCTTGGTATCCCCAGTGTTTATTGGTGTTTTGAGGCTGTCTTAGCATGCAATTTGACCTATAAGTCTTATCTGATGACCGTAATACGCTTGGTAACTTCGCCTTTGGCAGTGGAGATACGCACCATGTAAACACCGGCATCGGCATTGCCAAGGTTGATGTCGACTGATTCGCCCCGACACGCCATCTCGTATATCTTTTGACCCATCAAGTTGTAAACCGATATGTGGTTCATTTCTTCACCTTCCATGGTGAAGCGGCTTGTGGTGGGATTCGGGAAGATGGAGATGCTGTTTGAAGCCTGTTCATTGACATCGGTCGTTGAATAGTAAACATGCAGATAGAACTGGTTGGGGTCATAGATCCAAGCAGCAGGAGCCGAGAAGCAATCCATACTCTGATAGTAGGCGTAAAGCTTATAGAAATAGTGGCCTTCTTCGGCAGTCGTGTTATCGGTATATGAAGTGGCAGTGCCATTCAACAGCTTGATTCTTTCGTATGTGCCGTCATCGCCAAACTTTCTGAACAGATAATAGCCGGAAAGGCCGTTAGAAGGTTCAGGTCTTTGCCACATCAACTTAATCCTGTAATTTTCACCTACATATTCAAAGGTGATATCTCTCGGAGCATAGCAATCGCCGGCAGAAGCACACGACTCGTTGGAATATGTACCGTTTTCGCCGCCATTATAGAAATAACTCACATAATAGCAGTGTCCGCCGATTTCAACATTTTCATCGACAAAAGAAGTGGCGTTAGGAAACAGACGATACAGCACACCATCGCGATAGACTGAATAACCATAGCCATCAGCATCGGGGACGGGATCCCATGAGACATGGATGTCGGTCGGATTCTCTTCATCGACAACAGCCACAAGGTTGGTGGGACAACCGGTGCCCACCTGATTGCCGCAACTGTTATTGCCTTCATAGAAAACGCCTGCGTCCAAATCGGAGGATTGTCCGGAATAAGTATAAACAGTTTGGTTCTGCGCATCCTTTACAACAAAGCCCATATTGAAAGGATCGCCATAAGTTTGGGGCGACCATGCAAATGAGACATGGCCAACCGGCACTTCAACAGGGATGGACTGAACGCTGGAGTTGGTGGTAGTTACAAGAGCGATTTCCTTACCTGTAGCATTATAGACATGGATGGTACCGCCACGGAAACCATTCATTGCAGCTTGGGTGATGTTGATCGTCCAACCGCAAGAAGGGCCAAAGCTGACATTGCCAACAGTGGCAATTTTACCATGCGCGCCATTGCAGACGGCATAAACTGCATATTGGAAAATATCGAACCGAGGCACTTCATTGTCCATAATGGTCATAATGGCACCGGGGGTAACGTTTTCCTCTGTGTAGATGATACGGCCATCGCGAACAACAACAATTTGGTCAATGGAAGTGAGGTTGGAATTGTTCAAGGTCTTCGTAGGATTGGTCCACGACAATGTAGCCTTGAGTTCATTGTTGGCGGCAGGAGTTACGGTGAAATTGGTGGGGGCCTGAGAAGTGCTATTATAGACTTCGGCAGGAACAAAGTTGATGATAGCAGCATCGTAAGAAGCCGAATACTCAATTTCATCGAAATCGATGAAGGCGTCGCCTGAGCCACCCCAGCCAAAGTTCCAGTGCATCAAACCGGCATCGTCGTAACCATCACACACAAAGGCATGGCATCCCGGATTCGGGGTGGAGGCATCGCAACCAGAGTAATACACAGGCCAGCCCATGTCAATTTGCTCTTTCAGCATATTATACCAATCGGTATAGGAATAGCTGCTTCTGACACGGCGCAAGGCTTGATTGGTATAGCTGAAATATGAGCTGATTGCACCGGGAACATCTTGCGAATTGGCACCGCTGCCATCAGGAGCATAGTTCATTTGAACGGCGACACCGCAATGGAACATCAACAGGGCTACCGCTTCCTTTTGGACCGGAGACGAATTTGACAAACTGACAGGCATGTTATCCCAGTCGTAGGTGGTTTCACCGAAGTTGGCCGAAATGCCCGGAATATAAGGATATCCCGGAAGGCCACCTGAGTTGTAAGTCAAAGAACCGGTTCCTTGCAATGGATGGTTCCAATGCTTCATGATTTGGCTCATGGCCGTGGCCACACAGCCTGCATAGCAACGCCCGCCAGGACCGCCGGCATATTCGGGGCAGAACATGTTGTATGGATAATCTTGGTTCCACTTGGTGCTCAGCAAAAATCCAGCGGCTTTACCACCGTTTCTCGACATCATACGGCCCGTGTTGGCAACCAGTTCCCATTCGGCTGCCACTTGAGGTGTGGCATTTCCGGTACGCCCGCTCCTGCCGTCAATGATAGCGTTAAGACGGTAAGCCAAGCCATCCGGCATATTGTCAACCGGGAACACGCCTTCCTTGGAATAGCCCAAGATGGGGCGGAAATAGTCGTCGGCTGAAACCATGACAAAACCATTGTCGCCAACATTAAACACATAGAAGCAGGCCTCGCCACGGTAGGAAGTGCCCGTATAGACCAGAGTAAGCTCGTTATTCTGGCGCGACTGCTCATAATTGGTTTGGACAAACTGTTGTCCCACATACTTGGCTTGGCTCAGACTGACCGGATTGGCATAAGCCATCCCGATACCGAAAACCAAGGCAAGTAAACTCATCAAATACTTTTTCATTGTGGTTGAATTTAGATTTATATTCTGACTTTTAAGACCGCAAATATAGACATTTTTCCCGAAATGTCCTGTTTCGTGATGTCATATCGTAAAAAAAACTTCATCAATGAACGATGCTGACGCGCCGCGACAATAGTCCTTCTTTCGTTTGCACTTTCATCAAATAAACACCTTCATTCCATTCCGAAACATTGACATTCAGCATATTACTATCACACGAAGAATCAAACACCTGCTGACCGAACATGTTGTAAACCATCACCCGAGTCATGCCTTCGGCTTCAATCCTAAAGCTATGGTCGGCGGGATTGGGGAAAACATTGAAGGCAACTTCATTTGTCTCGGCAACATCCGTAGGCGAATAATACACTCTCAGATAGAATTGGTTCGGGTTGTCCTTCGTTGAGGCAGGAGCCGAAGTGCAGTCAGTCGCATGGTAATAGGCATACAAGCGATAGTAATAATCACCCTGTTGGTTGGCGGAGTTGTCGGTGTAAGATGTGGATCCTGCACCAAGCAACTTGATTCTTTGGTAGGTGCCGTCTTCGCCATCTTTCCTATACAGGAAATAGCCCGAAAGCCCTTCGCTGACTTGAGGCGGGTCCCACAACAGTTTGATTTTGTAGTTAGTGCCGACATACTCAAAATCGAAATTGGTGGCGCCCAAGCAGTCGCCCGCCGAGGCGCAGGCCTCATTGGAATGCTCCGACTCGCCGCCTGTGCCCAAAATAGTAACTGTGTAGCAATGTCCTTCGGTGATGTCTTCATCAACAAAGTGCATGTCATGTGAGAAACCATAGAGCTGCTCATCGCGATAAATGTTATGGCCGTATCCGGCTCCAGCGTAACCATCATCCCATGTCAGGACAACATTACCGCCATTCATCTCTGCACGCAAGCCAAAGGGGATGTCGGCAGGAGGCTCATTGCCACAGCCATTATTGATTTCAAGGAAAATGCCTTCGTCCAAGCCAGACGAATTGCCTTGATAGGTGTACATCGCATTGTTTTCCGAATCTCTGATAATCAACGACATATTGC
Organism: Candidatus Limimorpha sp.; assembly: GCA_041854745.1. Lineage (GTDB taxonomy): Bacteria > Bacteroidota > Bacteroidia > Bacteroidales > F082 > Limimorpha. The sequence continues at coordinate 3,789 of JBHACT010000117.1, forward strand.
TCACATTATTGGCAGGAGCCGTCCACCCAAAACTGCCATGCCCCACAGACACAGCAAAATTGAGCGTAGAGGGCACGGAACTGGTGAGCGTAAAGCGTTGGATTTCTTTACCCGTTACGGAATACAGCGATACATAGCCGCCATTCCAGCCTTGGAACGCCGTACTCTGCATGATGATTTTCCAGTTGCAGGTCGGGGCGACCAATACTTTCTCCACCTTGGCGGAAGCACCACGCTGTCCGTTGGTGATGGCATAAACGGTATAGTCGAAGCAGTCAAAATAAGGAAGCGATTCATCCACGAAACTCATTTCGGCCTCCGGAGCGACATTGTCCTCGGTGTAAACCACATGTCCGTTGCGGGCCACCACAATTTGGTCGATGGCGGTCAGCGCAGCGTTGGTCAAGGTAACTGCGGGATTTTTCCATGCAATGGAAACCGAAAGCGTTCCGTCGGTCGCGGGAACCACAGTCATTTCGGTAGGTGCATTGGGCGCGGCCGAGTAGATTTCGGCAGGTACATAATTGTATATGACACTCTCGCCTTCGGCATAACCATGATTGTCGATATTGAACCATCCATCGCTGCTGCCACCCCATCCCCAGTTGAAATGTACCATGTCGTTATCGTTGTATCCATCGAGCACATAGGCATGTCCGCCTCCTCTATGCACCATAGGCCAACCCATATCAATCGCATCGATAATCAACTGCATGTAGCTTTCATGGGTATAATCCTCACGGTACAAATTGGCCATTTGATTGGTGTAGAAGAAAAAGGCAGGCATTCTTTGGCAGAGCATACCCGTAACAGCACCACTGCCCGTAGTGCGGTAGTTCATGTCAACGCTCACGCCCACATGATAAATCAGCTGAGCCACAGCCTCTATCTGTTGTTGCGGAGAGTTGGCAGAGATGGTGTTGGGCATATTAATCCAGTCGTAGGTAGTCTCACCGAAATTGGCTGTCAAGGGGCCGTATTCTGGATGGTCTTGGGGATAGTAGGTATAGCTACCCTGTCCTTGGAGCGGATGGTTCCAATAACGCATCAGTTGAGCGGCAGCCGTGGCCACACAGCCGGCATAGCAGTAGCCGCCGGGGCCGCCTTCCCCCTCGGGACAAAAGTAATTATAGGGATAATTCTGGTTCCATCGGGTTTCCACAAGGAATTCGTCTCCACGGCCACCATGTCGCGACACCATACATCCTGTTTTTTCCAACATAGCCCAGTCTGCGGTTATCGAAGCCTCGGGCAACGCAGCTTGCGAGGCCGCCATCACGCCTTGTCGGACGCCTTCAAGATAGTCTGCCAAAGCAGGTGCCATGTCGTTGATATCGAACACACCCTCTTCGGAATAGCCGATGACTGGACGATAATTATCGTCGGCAGCCATAATGATGAAGCCCGTGTTGCCCACATTGAAGATATAATAACAGGCTTCTCCCCTTTCGGAAAATGCGGCATGTACCAAGCTTAAGTCAGAACTTTGTCGGGAGAACTCGAAGTTGGAAGTTACGAACGACTGTCCCAAGCGCATTGCGGTTTTTTGGTCAACGGGACCAGCCTGAACAGCGACACTCGTCAGGGCTAATACCAATAGCGTAATGATGTGATTTTTCATAGTCAAGGATGAATTTGTTAAACTAAGCCGCAAAAATATGAAAAAAAGGAAACACCACACGGTGTTTCCTTCCATTTTCAATGTGTTTTTGAAAAAACATCAATGGATGACCGAGAAGCGTTTTGTCATCGTGCCTTGGGCTGTCTTCACGCTGATGGTGTAAATACCGGAGGCAAGGTCGGAGGTGTTGACGACCACTCCGTCTTCGGCGCAGCGTTGCGTCTTCATCACCTGACCCATCACATTGCAGATGGTTACTTGTTGCAGTCCTTCGGCCTCAACACTCATCAAGGTATTGGCCGGGTTGGGATACACGCTAAGGCCGGCTTCGCCGTTTTCGCTGACCGAAGTTACCTCTACATGCACATAATCCAACTCGTCATTGGTCCATGCAGGAGTGGATTCGCAATAGCTACGGAAGGCCGTTACTTGATAGTAATAGTCGCCAGCATCAACCAAATCGAAGTATTCGTTCAAGGTCTTATCGACCGTGGCAATCACTTGATAGTTGACACCATCTTCGCTACGATAGACTTTAAACGACTGAGGTTCACCCTCGTATGACCACTCAAGATGTGTGCCAAAGCCTTCTGCTGTCCATCTATAATCGCCAACAAGCCCTGTTGGAGGCCGGCAGCCTGCGCAGTCGTTGTCGCCCGTATAAAGCGTTGCGGGAACTTGGTTGGAACTGCCCGAGAAAGTGTACACCGAACTGTTGGACGAGTTCTTTATGTTGATGGTCAGGTTTGATACAGCAGCGTTGGGAGCCACCCAATTGAAGGTAACATTACCCTCCGGCATACGGATTTGCCGGCTGATAGGCGTGGCGCTGGTCATGGTAACTTCATCTATTACCGTCCCAAAACTGTTCTTCACCTGAACCTTACCACCATTCCAACCTTGGAAGTTGGTAGTTTGACCCACAATCTTCCAAGTGCAGGTAGGACCATATTGATATTTGATCTGGGCAGAACGGCCTTTTGTACCATTGGAAATGAAGTAGATGCGATAGTTGTAGCAGTCGTAGTTCGGCACATTGTCTTCGAAAGTCATGACTGCTCCGGGAGCCACATTGGATTGGCTAAATATTTCCTGATCATTGCGAAGCAAAACCACCTGATCTATGTTTTCCAAGGTGTTGCCGCCAAGGGAAACGGTAGGATTGGTCCAACTGACAATGCCTTTTTTTGATTGGGCATTTTCTGCGGCAACATCAAGGTCGGCGACAGCAGGGACAAGGCCATTGTAAACATAATCCGGGATCATGTCGAAAATGGCGCCTTGATTTTGGTTGAAATTGCCGGAATAGGTATTCAGAGCATCAATGGCGAAATAGTTGTTGTTAAATCCGCTCCAGCCCCAATTGAAATAGAACTTACGGTCGCTCTCACGGTAGCCGCAGCAAACGAAAGCGTGGCCGCCGCCGTCATCAGCACCGGAGTAATACAGCGGGAACCCTTCCTCAAGATTGGCGATAAGGAGTTCTTCCCAATCATACTTGGAGTAAAAATCGCGCTCCAAACGGGTGGCTTGGTTGGTGTAACGGAAATGGTCGCTAATGGCATCAGGCACATCATACGAATAGGCGCCCGATCCATTGGGGCCATATTGCATATTGACCGATACACCACAGTGATACATCAACAAGGCGACAGCCTGATAGTTGCTGTTATTCACCGTGTTGGGCATGTCGTTCCACTGATAGTAGGTGCTCTCAAAGTCAACCGATTGGGTAGGATAGCCGGAAGGTGTATAGCTATGTGAGCCTTCACCGTGGTCGGGCCAGTTCCAGTATTTCATCACCATCGACATGGCCGTAGCCACGCAACCCGCGTAGGCACGACCACCGGGGCCGCCTTGACCTGAAGGACAGTAGTAGTTGTAGGGGCTGTCTTGGTTCCAATTGGTGGCAATCAAAGGAGCCACATTGCCGCGCGTGCCGCCGCCGCCTTTAATGACACCAAATCTACTGATTTGCTCCCATTGCTCGGCAATCTCAGGGTCAGCCGTCATGTTGTTGCTCACGGCGTATTCGATTTGGCGAGCATAGTGGCGAAGATAATAGGCCAAACCGTCAGCAATGTTGTTGGCATCAAAGCAGCCTTCCTCGCCAAAAGCCAAGATAGGCTGGGCCACATCGTCGGCAGCCACAATGATGTAACCACCATCAAAGTTGAACACATAGAGAGCGTTGGCACCACTCTCGGTCATTTGGGTATAAGCCAAATTGAGTTCGGCAACCTGCTTGTTAGCGTTGCCCTGCACATACTTCAATCCCAATTGACGGGCAGTATTCACATCAACAGGCGAAGCGATGAGCCGACCCACAAACAGGGCCAAGGTCATCATCAGAAATAAGTTTTTTTTCATTGTTAATTAGTATAAATCATTGATAAGTAATTGTTCATAATGCTCAATATCTTGGCTGCAAGCTATCAATTTGGCTGCAACAAGGCTTAAAGCCGACTGCTGAAAGCCAAACAAAACGTCCAAAATGTAAACCGACTTTGCTCATACACTTAGTAAATTGCTCTTTTTTTGTAAATCCATTCGGCTTGAAGCAGCAAAAATAAACATTTTCATGTTTTCTGTTCCTTTTTCTTTGCCGCAGGGAACAAAATATTGTTCAAAATAAGTCTATAGCCCGGCGAATTGGGATACATGTCAAGCTCGGTGGGCGGGTCGCCGACCATGTGCTGGTAGTCCTCTGGGTCGTGGCCACCGAGGAAGGTCCAGAAACCGTTGCCGAAGTTGCCGTGGATGTAGCGGTCCTCGTTCAAGACTCCATTGTCGCCCAACACAACAACCGAAGGCTTGACTGTGGCCTTGTCGAAGGCTGTGGTCTGCCCCATGAAGCCTTTCACCAGCCGCTCGTGGCACTGGGTGAGCATGGTGGGCACGGGGTCCCACTTGGCGGAAAAGTCGAAGAGCAGAAAATAGTCGTTCTGTTCCTGCACGAGGCGCGAACGCCCCTGCGTAACATCGATGTTGGAAATTTCGTATTCCTGTGGGTTGGTTGAGAGCTTGAAGTCGGTGAAAGCGAAACAGTTGTCATAGTTGACCCGCTGCGGGTCGCCGCTGCGGATGGGGTCGCCGTCAAACATGTAGTCGCAGATGTCAAGCCCTTCGGCAGATAAGGCCACATCGAAGCTGTCGGGCGCAGAGCACATGGCGAACATGTAGCCGCCGCCCGCCACAAACTCACGGATTTTCTTGGCCACCGCAAGTTTCAGCTGCGACACCTTATTGAATCCCCAGCGTTGTGCCGTAGCCTCTTGGGTTCGCACATCTTCCTGATACCAAGGATAATTGCGGTAGCGCGCCCAAAACTTGCCGTACTGCCCGCTGAAGTCCTCGTGATGAAGGTGAAGCCAGTCGTATGTTGGCAACACGCCTTGCAGCACCTCGTCATCATAGACCACATCGTAAGGGATTTCGGCGTAAGTCAAAACGAGGGTGACCGCATCGTCCCACGGGAGGCTGTTCTTGGGCGAATAGACCGCCACGCGGGGCACTTTTTGGAGTTTCATTTCATCCATATTCACGCCCGGGTCGGCAATTTCGGCAAGAACAGCGTCGGCCTGTGCGTCGGCGATGACATGGTACGACACATTGCGCATTTTACACTCGCGCTCAAACATCTCATGGTAGGGAATCAGGTAGCTCCCTCCCCTATAGTTCAGCAACCAGCTGATCTCCACCTCGCGTTGCAGCACCCAATAGGCCACGCCGTAGGCTTTCAGGTGATTGGTTTGGGTATTGTCCATCGGGATAAGGAGATAGGCGGCTTTTGACGGCAACGCCAGAGCCAAAAGGAAAAGAATGAGATACAATTTTCGCATGGAAGAATGCCCTTATTTAATCAAGACGCAAAAATAGAAAAAATCCGAAAACCGTCAACCATTTTCTTGCAAATCTGTCCCAATTCGTTCACTCAAATTGTCGAAACCGCCCCTTGTTCTTGAAGATTTCGAGCGGTGTTTCACCTGCAATGTGGTGGCAATTGCGGCACAATTAATACTTCACATATCGTTCCAGTAGCGGGTTCAAGGGACTGTTGTCGTTGAAGAGGCCTTGCAGTTGCTCCCAATTCCTGATCATACCTCGCTTTTCGCGTTGGTCGAAGATGCGTTTCACTTGCTCGTAGTTGAAATAGGGATGGTTCACCAAAGTCTTGAAATCGGCGCGGTTCACATCAATCATTTGGATTTCGACCTCACCTATTATAATATAGGGCTGTATCGCGGCAAAACGCGCCTCGTCCATGCCTTTCACGGCACGCAGCTGTTCTTTGTCGACGAAGCCGCCCAACTTGTCGCGAAACTCAATAATGCGCAAAGCTGTATAGGGGCCTATTTGGGGCAAGTTCACCAAGGTGGTCGAGTCCACCGTGTTCAGGTCAACGATGGGGATGGCTTTCTTCTCGACGGGCTTGGGGTCATCCCCTGCTTTCTCGTCTTGTTTCTTCTTTGCTGTTTTGCCGCTTGTGCTCCGTGAAACATCGGGCAACACGATGTAAGGCTCCAACTGGGCGAAGTCTTCCTCGCTGATAGTATAGAGCCTGCCAAGGTCGTTTTTCGAGTAGAACTTGCCGCCTTTGGCCTTGTAGTTCATGATGTTACGGATTTGGCGGTCGGTGAGGCCAATTTGTCGCCATTCGTCTTCCGAGATGGTATTGGGATTGAACGGAAAAGGTTGCAGCTCAGCTATTTCCTGCGGGCGTTCGGTTTGCCGTAACCGTTGTGTCTCGATGGCAGCCTGACGCAAGGCCAGCAGGGAATCCAGATTATGCAAAGACGCATCACTCAGCGACTTGCGCGAAGGACGAAACAGGCAAGCCACAATCAGGATGAGAATGGCAGCCAGTATCGTGAAGATGGCAATGCGCTCACCCTTACTGAAAGAAAACCATTTGCGCACAGATTCCATGATGAACAATCCATTCTTTCTACTTTATCAATCCGCTGACAAACACAATCGCGATGGCCACAGGAGCCAAATAACTTATAATGAAGAAGATGACTTTCTTCAGTGAAGCCTTTACCGCACCTTCGTTGGTTACTTCTTCGAAAAACTTTTTCTTACCGAGATACCAACCCACGAAAATGACAATCAGCACACCGCCAATGGGCAACAAGACGTTGGACGAGATGAAGTCCATCAAGTCGAACACGGAACGGCTACCGATGGCAAAAGGCGTGTTACTCATCAGGCTCAAAGAGGCAAAAGCGCCCAACAGCATGGTGCCCAAACAAGCGATGACCGTAGCCCACTGGCGTTTCAGGCGCAGTTCCTCGGAGAGATAAGCCACCAGCACCTCCAACAAAGAAATGGTCGAGGTGAGCGCGGCGATGGCGAGCAGCACAAAGAAAATGAGACAGAACCAATAGCCGCCTGCCATCTGGTTGAACAGCATGGGCAAGGTATTGAATACCAAGCCCATGCCCGCCTCCGGTTTGACACCGAACGAGAAAGCAGCCGGAAAGATGACAAATCCCGCAAGGAGGGCAATCATTGTGTCGGCAAGCACCACCGAGAAGGCCGTACTGGTCAGGTTTTCGCTCTTTTTGACATACGAGCCGTAGGTGATGAGCACGCCCATGCCAAGGCTCAACGAGAAGAAACCTTGCCCCAAGGCACTGATAAGCACTTTTCCTGTAATCTTCGAAAAATCGGGCTTGAAGAGAAAAGCAAGACCTTCTTGCGCCCCGGGTAAGGTCATGGAGCGAATGCCAAGGGTTACGAGTATGACCAACAGCAAGGGCATCAATATTTTGGCATACTTCTCGATACCGTTTTGAACGCCTTTAAAGACAACGAAACCCGTCAAGAAGATGAAAACACCCTGCCACATCACATTGCGCCAGCCCATATCGTGGAAAGCGGCAAACTCCTGCTCGATGGTGGCCAAGTCCTTGCCTTGGAACGAGTTGGTTACCGACTTGACAATGTACTCCAATGTCCAGCCCGAAACCGTGGAATAGAAGGCAAAAATGAAAAAACCACAAAGCACGCCCATATAACCCACAATGGGCCAAGCCGTCTTAGGTGCCAACTTCTTGAAGGCTCCCACGGAGTTACTTTGTGAGCGACGGCCAATGACCAACTCCGAAAGCATTACGGGAATACCGAGAAAAACGACGACGATCAGATAAACCAACAGGAACGCGGCACCGCCATTGTTGCCCACCTCACAGGGAAAACGGTAGATATTACCCAAACCGATGGCCGAACCCGCAGCGGCGGCAATAATGCCGATCTTCGAGCCAAAACCATCGCGTTTTTTCTTCTCTTCTGCCATATTGCTTCATTTTTTCGGAGCCTCAGCCCGTCAAAATCATCGTTTTTCTCCGTAAGCCAAATCACCCACATCGCCAATGCCCGGGACGACATAGGCGCGGGCGGTCAATTCCTCGTCGATACTGCCCACCCAAATGGTAACGGGCAGGCGCGACATGGTACGCTGCACATAGTCCAATCCGTCTTGCGAAACCACGGCGACAGCAATATGTATCTCCTTCGGCATCATATCCTCTATCAATCCGTTCAGGGTCTTGACGATGGACTCGCCCGTGGACATCAGTGGGTCGCAAAGGATGAGGATACGGTCCTCGATGTCGGGCGAAGAATAATATTCCACGCGGATTTCAGAGTCCTCTTCGTTTTTGTCAAATTTCCGATAGGCTGCGATGAAAGCACAGTCGGCTTGGTCGAACATGCTGAGCATACCATTGTGGAAAGGCAAGCCTGCGCGCAGGATGGTGGCGATGACCGGTTGCTCGTGCATTGTGCGCATTGACTTGATTCCCAACGGTGTAGTTACCTCTTCGTCATCGTATTCAAACGACTTGCTGATTTCGTAGGCCATGATTTCGCCGATACGCTCCAGATTGCGGCGGAAACGCATACGGTCCTGCTGGATGACGGCGTCGCGGAGTTCAGCAATGTATTGGTTGAAGACGCTGTCGGTTTTCTCAAGGTTGTTGATTTTAATCATTGTGTTGGTATTTGGCACAAAGATAGGGAAAAGAAACCAATCTTTCACAAATCATGCATTATTTTTTTCCACAACCGGTTGCACAACACCCAAATCTCCTATTTTCGCACTGCTGAACAGTAAAATAAGGAGAATGGCCGACTTGTTTGGAATTTACCTCTTTTTCCAAACCTTCAACAGGGCTTTCCCGATTGGAGAAAGCCGATTGAATGTGTAGGAAGGATATTTCGTTTCTTGTCCGCCGAAACCGAGATAAAAACGCGCCAAATTCTCGTCGTCGGAACCCTCAAAATCGAAAGTGAACGGCTGGTTGGCATACTTTTGAATTACTTGGTCCAGCAGGTAGGTCATGGCTTGTCGTTGCTTACCTTCTTCGGTAAGGCCGGAGAACAAAAAAGTAATGCGGTCGTTGGTTTTCATGAAGATGGCGGCACAAACCAACCGCCCCTCGCCTTTTTCCGTTACGCCCAGCACGAACGCGGCTTCCCGCTCTTGGGCAGCCTGCGCCAAATGGTTCAGCACTGCGTACTCGTTATCGCCCCATTTGTCCAAAAGCGCCCCACGGTTGTCGCGGAACAAAGCCACCACTTGACACGGAGCCACCGAATTCACCAATTGCAGATTGTTGCCTTCCGCTTTCGCGAGATTGCGCTTCGTATTGGTGTGGTAGCAGGTGCGTATCGCCTCATAATCACGGTTCAAGTCGAGCAGGATATTCCGATGATATTCAACGCCTTGCGCAGCATCGTCGAGTTTGTCGCTTTCGTTCAAGCGGATTTCTGCAAAACGGAATTTTTTGGGAATAGCTTGCAGAAATTCCCAAGTTTTTTGGGCAGTCAACGCTTGCCTTGAGAATATGCCCAACTGCTGCACGAAATAAGGCTGAAAGAGGTAATTCGCGCCAAATTTCTTCCCTCCCGTCAGCGGCATTACCGTTTGATAGTCCCCTTCGACCAAAGCTTCCCATCCGGGCAGGGCGATGTCGAGATACCATGAATTGGCATAGATATTGCCACACTCCGCGATGGTGAAATCCCATTTCGCCTTGTCGATTTCGTTATGAGAAAGGTGTAGTATCATAACAACTAAGCATATATATATTCCAATAGTTTGCGGTACATCTCAGGCCAGCCGGCCCAACGCTTTTCGCCTCCAAGAGTCTCATTATGCGTGAGATAGATAAAGGTGCCCCCTACGGCTTTCACCTCATCAACAAGTTGGGTGGCGAGGGCGAAAGAGGCCTCCAAATCGAGATTGAGGTAGTCGCACATGGTGCCGTCCATGAGCGCGAAAGGATGTACACGCAGATTGGTAACCATGTCGTTCTCAAGGTCATAAAACCGGAAGGAGTCGGCCATGCCCGCCCGAAATCCCGCCTGCGAGGCAAAACCCATAGTGTAATCGTCGCTGATGTCCAATTCGATGAGTTTCTGATAGCTGCGCGGCAGGTTCATCCTCAGGAAATGCTGTCGGCTCTTGGTCAGCGGACGATGCAGCACCTCCGAAAGGCGCTCGATTTCTTTCCTCAGCTTGTCGATGTCGAGATAGGACGAAAACGAAGGATGAATGCCCACATCGGCATAGTCGCCCAAGTGCTTGATTAAAGTTTGGAAAGCAGGCTTGCGGATGGAGATGTTCTTGTCGTTGGTGTCGTAGTCGCCACAGAGGATAAAGTAAATCGGCTTGAGTTTGAATTCCTTCTGCAACTCCAGTTGGAACTCAAAAGAGTCGTAAGGGTCTTTGCGTTTGCCTCTCAGCACCTGATGGCGTTCCTTGATTTCGGAGCGTTCGCCGTTGCCGAGATTTTTCAGAAAGCCGCCGATGGTACGGTACAAGCCTTTATGTTTGTAGGCCCATGCCGCATCAATGTCGTAAGTCGGGACAAAAGAGAACTTTGGCTGCTTGATTGGCAGGTCGGGATAAAGTGATTTCAGCTTGGTTCCCAACGATTTGGCCCAGATGTTCACCAAAGGTTTTTGGAGCATGTCGTTCTCAAACATCCAAGTCGCCTCGGCGCGGAAACGCCCGTATTGGTCGCGCACCTGCGAGAGGTATTCCTCATAGCGCGACACCAGAAAGAACGAGGCCGCAAACACATCGAAAGGCAGGAGATTGCCTTGTCCGTACACCGCGTATGGTGCCACCGTTTCTTCAAACGCCACCGTTCGGAACGACTGCTCGTGGATATGACGCTCAAAAAGCAGGTCGACGGCCTTCACAAAAGGCGTGTCATCAAGGCGTTGCGAACCGTATTGCAGTTTGGGCATATCAGAGGCCTTAAACAGCTCGGTATCAGTAGTCAAGTCGTATTCGAGGCCCAGCAATTGCTTGAACATCAAATCGAAAATGTACATCACGCGCCCCGTGACTTTCGGTACAAGAATCAGCATTTCCATACGCAAAAATAGGGAATTTTTCAAAGGGACAAGAAAAAAGTGGCGTTTTTTTGAGGGAAGGTGGGATTTGTTTGTATGGTGCTTTGCTTGCGATGGCGCGAGGGGGCGTGTGGGGGGAGGATGTTTTAATCCCCCTGGCCCCCTTAAAAGGGGGACTTTTGCTTCGCAATGGCGCGAGGCGACAGTGGGGACAACAACAGTGCGTGTTGACATGGGCTTGCCAAAGACAGTCCGGGTGGGGCGGGGAGGCGTGGCCGACATGCGGGGAAGC
>JBHACT010000118.1:0-5656 GCA_041854745.1 Candidatus Limimorpha sp.
AATTTGGAACAGCAAAACTTATTCGACAGGCAGGGCTTGCTTTTTTAATAGGAGGATAGAAAATTTTTTATCTTCTGTTTATCAATAATATACAAGCAGATTAGTCGATTAACCGAGTTTTATCGGACAACAATGATTTTTAAATAATTATTGGATCAGTAAATATTCAATATCAAATGGTCAATTTGCTAAATTTATTGAGGATACAAATTTTTTATCTCATCTCAGTGATTATGAAAAAGGTTTGGACATTAATTATATGACTGATGGTTTGGAGATGATGGGAGGCTTTAAAAGAAATCCAATAATTGAATACGAAAGAATTCTCAAAAATTTGAATGGAAAGGATTATCCTGTTTCGGGTATTACTTTTTATGAAGCGCAGGCATATGCGAAATGGGCTGACTGTGAATTGCCTACCGAGGCACAATGGGAGAAGGCAGCAAGAGGAAATGATAAAAGGATTTTTTCTTGGGGAAATGATTTTAATAAAAATAAGATTAATTCGATTGAAAGTTCATATCCATTTCCTGATGGTATAAAGGTAAGCGAAAAATCAGATTATTGTAGTCCTTATGGTTGTGTGCAAATGTGTGGCAATGTTTCTGAATGGTGCTTAGATTTTTACGAAGCTTCTCATTATGAATATATGCCAGATAAAAATCCTTGTGATTTAAGAGGGGGGCAATATAAAGTAATCCGAGGTGGTGGAACAAACAAAAATTTTGTTTTTGCCAGAACAAGTTCAAGAAATTTTGCTAATCCACAAGCAAGACCTGATTTTGTCGGATTTAGAATTGTAAAGAATGAATAAATACACATAACATACAATATGCGATAATTGCGGGCTTTTGTGGTAGGTTGAAACATTGTGCAAGAAAGAAACATTTGTGCAACTTTGAAACGATAGTGCCTTGAAATCCCGCAACATACGCATATTGTTTTCCGTTAATCGAACCTTTCCCGTATGAGGCGACCACATTCAAACAAGTTTAGGCCAGAGGGTATTAAATACCGACACTTTTCTCTGGTGGTGGATAGAGATGGGGCTCGCTTCCCATGTCAGACAGGAGGGTTACTGTCGTCTTCCGGGCAAAGCAGCGATTAGTTTCTTTGTGTAGTCGTTCTGCGGGCGCTCGAACAATTCGTCGGCATCGTTCATCTCCACGGGCTTGCCGTTGTACATCACCACCACGCGGTCGCTCATGAACCGCACCACACTCAGGTCGTGCGAGATGAAGATATAGGTCAGCCCGCGCTCTTCTTTCAGGCGGTTGAGCAGGTTGAGGACTTGCGCCTGCACCGACACATCGAGGGCCGACACCGACTCGTCGCAGATGACTATCCTCGGGTTGACGGCCAACGCGCGTGCGATGCAAATGCGTTGCCGTTGTCCGCCCGAGAACTCGTGAGGGTAGCGGTCGTAGTGCTCGGCCTGAAGTCCGACTTGTTCCAACATGTCGCAAACGGCGGAACGCAGTTTCCTCTTGTCTGTCTCTATGCCGTGCACCCTCATCGGCTCGGCGATGGCTTCACCAATGGTGATTTTGGGGTTGAGGGAAGAATAGGGGTCTTGAAACACAATCTGGGCTTGCTTGCGGAAGTCGCGCAAGGCTTGCCCCTTCAGTGCCGTTACCTCTATGCCGTCGAACCACACCTTGCCCCCCGTAGGCTCGGCTAAACGAAGGATACTGCGCCCCAGTGTGGTCTTGCCGCAGCCCGACTCACCAACAAGGCCGAGGGTTTCGCCCTCGTAGACATCCATCGTAACATCGTCGACGGCTTTCACATGACCATACACACGGCTGAACACGCCCTTGCGCAAGGAATACCAAGTTTGCAGGCCTTCCACTTTCAGTAAGGGCTTGCGGCTGTAGAGTTTGTCCAAGTGCGCCTGACGCTCCTCGGGCGGGATTTGTAGGTCGCGCAGAATCTGTTCCTTGCCGCCTTGCCATTGTCCGTCGAGAAACTCTTTTACGACAGGCAGCCTTGTGAGGCGCACATCTATGGGTGGGCGGCAGGCCAAAAGCCCCTGTGTGTATGGGCGTTGAGGATGGTTGAGGATGTCGTGTACCTTGCCGCGCTCCATGATTTTGCCGTGGTGCATGACGGCCACCTCATCGGCAATCTCGGCCACCACGCCAAGGTCGTGGGTGATAAAGATCATGCCCATGCCCGTCTCGGCTTGCAACTGGCGCAATAGCTTGAGAATCTCCAGCTGTACGGTTACATCCAAGGCGGTGGTTGGCTCGTCGGCGATGAGCAGCTGGGGATGGCAGGCGATGGCCATAGCAATCATCACGCGCTGCTTCTGTCCGCCCGAGAGCTCGTGGGGATAACTGTCAAAAATGACCTCGGGGCGTGGCAGCATTACCTGCTTGAAAAGGCTGATGACACGCTCGCGGGCGGCTTTTTTGCTTGCCTTCTCGTGCTGCAAAATCATCTCTGTCACTTGGTAGCCACATTTGTAAACAGGGTTCAATGAGGTCATGGGCTCTTGGAAAATCATGGCGATACGCTTGCCGCGCACCTCGGTCATTTGGGACTCGGTGAAGTCTTTGATTTCCTCGCCATCAATCAGTATGCTGTCGGCCTCAATGCAGCTCGTCTTCTCATTGAGCAGGCGCATCACCGCCAAGGAGCTCACCGACTTGCCTGAACCCGACTCGCCCACCAAACCTAATGTCCTGCCGGCATACACATCCATGTCGATGCCATGCACGGCTTCGACCCATTGGTTTTCGTGCTTGAGGGAGACTTTGAGGTTGCGGATGGACAAAAGCGTCGGAGACATCGGGCGAATTTTAGGGCAAAAATAGTGCTTTTTTTAATGGTTTATTGGTTTTTTCTCTACTTTTGCGAAATCAATCCTCAATAAACGACGCATTGTGACGCACATATTAATCCCTAAATACATTCAATCATGAAACACATTAAACTATTATTGGCGGCCTGTGTGATGACCCTCTTTGTCTTTGGCTCATGCAACAACGGCCAAAGCAAGAATGCAAAAGAAGACGCAAAAGAAACCACAACGGTGACCACGACACCCGATTTGACCTATTGGGAACTGCAAGGCCCGGTGAAGCATTGCGACAAAGTCGAATTCGACCGCGAAGGCAATATGGTGAGCATTGGTGACTATGATCCCTTTGTCATCGATCAGGCTTATCGTGACCTTGATGAAGATGGTGGATTTGTGGAATATTCAAAGTGGGAACGAGATGAAGAAGGTCGCATCGCGTCCATCACATTCATGGAGGGCATGTCGGAACTCACGTGGAGCGACGGCCGAGTGGTAAGCACCGGAGGTTTTGAAGAAGGTACGTTGTGGAGGAACGATTACGAGTATGATGCCGAAGGCCGCTTGGTAAAACTTATCGACTATATAGGTGGCTTTGAAGACGAAGACGACGAGTTGCTGCTCTGGTCAACCACGGAATACTGCTATCTTGAATTCGACAGTCATGGCAACTGGATTCGTCGTGCAGTGAAGGTCGTCATCGCCGACATAGACGGCACCGAAGAATATGAAGAGGTCCGCACCATCGAGTACTACGAATAAGGTCTGCTCCTGTTTTTCAGGTTGACATTGTAACCCATTTCATTATGAAGAAACAATTTTTATTGCTGTTCTTGGCCTGTGCTCTGCCGGTGCTGGCATGGGCCCAATTCGACCGCTATTTCACGGAAGCCTCGCTCCGTGTTGACTATTGCTTGACGGGCAACCAAAATGCGACTGCCTATTCCTTGAAGGAACTCATCCGCGAACCCTATTGGAGCGGCTCCAAGACCAATCTCATCGACGAGCTTGAGTTTGGCAGCTACATCGTCAAGGTATATGAGGCGGGAACAGATAAGCTGTTGTTTTCCAAGGGCTATCAAAACCTTTACGGCGAATGGCAGACCACCGACGAGGCCAAACGGGTTGCCAAAACCTTCGACGAGTCGGTCATCGTGCCCTTCCCTAAGGTGAAGATAGACATCGCGCTGTTACACAAGACTTGGGAAGGCGAACTGGTGGAAGGAATGCGCCTTACCGTATCGCCTGACGACTATTTCATCCGCGATTACGACAAACTCGACCTGCCTGTTTACGAAGCTTGGATAGGCAACAAGGATGTCGCCAAGGCCGTTGATATTGTCATTCTTCCCGAAGGCTACACGCAGGCCGAGATGGGAAAATTCATCAAGGACTGCGACTTCTTCGTGAAGAGCATGTTCAGTTATGCGCCTTATGACCGCTACCGCGAGAGCTTCAACATCCGTGGCGTGATGGCGCCTTCGTCCGAAAGCGGCTGCACCATGCCAAGCGACCGTATTTACAAGAATACCGCCATGCGCTTCAGCTTCTGGACTTTCGATTCGGAACGCTACTGCATGAGTACCGACAACCGCGACATCCGCGATTTGGCGGGGCAGGTGCCTTACGATCAGATCTATATCCTCGTCAACACGGAGAAATATGGTGGTGGCGGTATCTACAACTTCTATTGCTCCAGCTCCAGCAGCAACGACCTCTCGAGCGATGTCATCATCCATGAGTTTGGACACGGTTTCGCGGGCTTGGCTGATGAGTATTACTATGGCGGTACATACGGCGACATGTACAACAAAGCTCTTGAGCCTTGGGAACCCAATATCACCACGCTTGTCAATTTCGATGCAAAATGGAAAGACATGATGGACGGGGAAACGCCTGTTCCTACGCCGCGTGAGAAGAAATATGAACATACCATCGGCGTGTTTGAGGGTGGCGGCTACGAGGCCAAAGGAATCTACAGCCCCCACATGGACTGCCTGATGAAGACACTAAAGGGTCACGAGTTCTGCCCCGTCTGCCAACGCGCCATCGAGAGAATGATACTCTATTATTCAAAATAACTCAATATAAGAGCACAGCCGAAGAAGAGAAGGAGCAGCTAAGAATAGAAAACCTATGAATTACCTTGATATTATTATAGCCATCATCCTGTTCATCTTCGGTTTCAAAGGCCTTCGCAAGGGCCTCATCATTGAAGTGGTTACTTTATTGGCTTTTGTCGTGGGTATCTATGGTGCCATGCATTTCTCCGACTTCACCGCTGCCCATTTGCAGGATGTCATGGAAATCAACCCGAAATACATCAATACCATCGCTTTTGTGTTGACTTTCATTATCTTAGTAGTACTGGTCAACATCATTGGCCACCTCATTTCAAAAGCGATAAAAGCCATGAATCTGGGCTTCTTCGACAAGGTGGGCGGCTTTCTCTTTGGAGTACTCAAAGGTGTTTTGCTGTGCAGTGCTTTTGTATTGGTAATCAATAATTTGCAATGGACGGGTATTCTCAAGGAAGGGGTGAGGCAGAAATCGTATCTTTATCCGTATGTGGAGAAGACCGTACCTTATCTCTATAAAGGCTTCGACTTGGTAAGGGATTACGCCAAGGAGGTGTTGCCTGAAGATTCGGATGAAAACATAGAAACGGAATCCGAAGACTCCGTTTTTATGGTTTAAGGTTGTTTTTGGTTTTTGAGCCCAATAATCTCTGACTTATAGGTCAAATTGCATGCTAAGACAGCCTCAAAACACCAATAAACACTGGGGATACCAAGGATTGAAATGTTTCAGGGACAAAATCGAGCTTTGAAACCGCTCTATGGGTCAAAATGC